>NZ_CEXLVS010000083.1:0-9168 GCF_982684285.1 Salinicola sp.
CCAGCGGCGTCAACCGTGCCGACGACGTCAACTCGGCGCCCCCCGCGCCCCCCGGCAGGAAGCTCAGCTGGCCGGCTGCCATCGACACCATCTGCACCAGGAACGTCCAGGCCCAGTCGATATGCTGGCCCAGGCCCTGAACGACCAGATACAGGATGCTGTAACGCACCAGCCAGTGTGTGCAGCAGAGCAGGAACACGCCGAGCAGCAACCAGCGCGGCAGCCGCAGGGTTTCCATCAGTGAGTTGCGGAAGTGGAGCAGGCGGCGGGCGAATCCGAAGCGCGATCTGCGCTTGACGTTGAGCTTGGCCAGCCAGCGTCCGGTGATATGCATCACCCTGGAGTAGTTGCTGAGCGTCAGCCAGAGCATGGCAAGCGCGGTGAGCAGCAGGAGCGTGGGCAGCCCAACCAGCCAGCCGAGCTTCAGGTCCACCGCCTCGATCAGCACGTAGAGGGCCACGCCGATCAGGCCCGAGAGGAAGAACAGCAGGTCGGTCAGCTGGTCGACGGCGAAGATGGCGGACGCCTGCGCCGGACGGACACCGCGCCGGGCCAGCAGGCCGAGCAGGGTCAGCGGGCCGCCCGTACCCCCCGGCGTGGCACAGATGGCGAACTCGGTGGCCATGACGATGGAGAAGGCTCGGATCTGGGAGAGCTTTCCCGCGCGCCTGGCCAGCAGCAACCTCAGCCGCAGGGCATTGACGTTCCAGCAGATCACGATCATGCCCATCATCAGCAGCAGCTGCGAGGTGGGAAAGCCTCGCAGTTCGGTGACGATGCCGCGCCCGCCAATCAGGATGGGTATCGCCAGCGCTGCCACCAGGCCCAGCGCCAGTAGCCACAGGATGCGCTTCATGCCGCGGAGCGATCCTTGTCCGCCGGTCCGGCGAAGTTGTCCTGGGCGAGATCGGGGGCGGCCTGGTCGAGCCAGGCCTGCTTGGTCAACGGTTGTCGACCCACCTCCAGCAGATGCTCGACGAGATGCAGCCAGTAGTCATGGGAGGCGCGATGGCGCATATCCACGGGATGCAGAGCCAATCGCAGCAGTGCCGCGTGCTGGAAGCGGCGGTACTGGAGCGCGCTGACCACTCTCGACATGCCGCGGCGCCAGGCGCTGCGGGCGCTCCAGACGATGCTGGGCGCAGCCAGCGACGACAGCGATGGCAAGCGATAGAGGTGTTGCAGGTCGCTGGTGTAAGTGAACGGGCGTTCCTGCAACGCCTTTCGGGTCCCTTCGCTCATCAACCAGGCGGGGGCGACGAAGCCGCCATGCGGCCAGCCGCAGGCGTCGAACTGGGACATGCCCTCATCGAGCAGGGCGCCGGCGCGCGCCTGGTCGAGAGTGTAGAACTCGCCCTCCCAGGTGTAGATTCGGCGCATGTAGAAATCCCGCAAGGAGCGGGGTGCCGGCGCATCGTCCCGGTGAAAGTAGCCATGCAGCGTCAGTTCGTCGCCCCGCTCCAGGCGATCATCGAGAACCCGGCGCAACGTGTCGCTATCGCGGCACTTGCCCCGGCCATGGAAGTCGGGGACGACGAGCCAGGTCATTGGAATGCGCTGACCGAGCCGTTCGCCGAGACGGTCGATCGACTCGACGAACGGTTGATAATCGGACCAGGTTTCGGGGGCGATGTCGTGGAGTACCAGCGAGAAATGTGACTTATCCATGCTGGGAACCCTGCTGGGCTTCTCCTGCACCTTCGGTGGCGCTGGTCAGCCGTCGATAGTGAGAGAGCAGGCCGTCGATGACGACATCCCAGTCGTGGTTGCGCTCCACGTAGCGTCGCGCGCGGCGCCCGGCTTGGGCGGCATCGTGATTGGCGAACAGTTCCTTGACCGCGCGTGCCATGTCCGCGGGCGAATGGGGTTCGCTCAACAGGCCGCAGCCCAGCGGCACGTTCTCGGCCAGTGCACCCGCCCGGGCGGCGACCACGGGGATGCCGCTCGCCATGGCTTCCAGCGCCACCAGGCCGAAGGTCTCCTGGGTGCCAGCGTGAACCAGGGCATCGCTGGAAGCCAGCCAGCTCGCGACCTCTTCGGTCGGCGTATAGCGGTCGATCACGCTGACATTGTCCGGTACCTGGCTGGGCATGCTGGGGCCGACCAGCAGCAGGTGGTAGCCCTTGCCCAGCAGCCGGGCGGTTTTCAGCAGGTCGTGGAGATTCTTCTCGCGTGAACCCCGGCCGACGAAGATCAGCAGTTTCGTGGTGTCGTCGAGATTCAGCCGCTCACGTAGAGCCAGGTCCCGACGGCTCGGGTGGAACGTCTCCAGGTCCACGCCCAGCGGCTGGATGGCAACCCGCTCGATACCGAGTCGGGTCAGGCGCTCGGCCATGACCCGGCTCGGCGCGAGGACCTGATCGAAGCGGCGATAAAGCTGGTGGACGTAGCGCTCGATCAGCTTGTCGGTGCCACTGCCCAGCCGGTTGCTGATCAACCGGGGCAGGTCCGAGTGGTAGAAGCCCACCACCGGCACGTCCAGCTTGCGTCCGGCGCGTAGCGCCGCCCAGGCGGTGACATAGGGATCGCCGGCTTCGATGATGTCCGGTGACAGGCGCACCAGCTCCCGTTCCCAGCCGCGACGACGCAGGGGAAATCGGTAACCTTGGCTGAACGGCAACGGCGGGGACGGAACCTCGTGAATGCCGTTGTGGGTGAAGAGCTGGGAACCGGGGATGAGAAGGCTGCAGGTGACGCCAGGCAGCTTGGCGAGGCGCCGATGCTTGGCATCGAGATAAGTACGGACCCCACCACTGGCGGGGGCATAGAACATCGTAACGTCGGCAATGTGCAACGAGCCGCTCCTCTTGAAGACTTCCCTGTCGATACGGCGCATTCCTGAGAATGGCGATGACTACATTGCAGTATATCTTTTTACTGCCACAGGGCGTTCACACCAAAGTGGTAGCCTGCCGCCGCCGCTTCCGGCGCCGGCAGGCCGTTACCGCGTTCACTCGGCGGGCGCGGCCACCAGCGAGCGCGTCGCTTCACGGGCTTCGACGAGCTTGACGCGCAGTGAGCCGCCGAGCTGATAACGCAGCTCACCGTCGATCCGGATGCGGCCTTCCTTGTCGTCGATCGCCATCTGGTTGCGGTCGCTGTGAATCAGCGGCGCCGGCACGAAGGCGGTGGCGCCGTTGGCCGTCAGACGGACGCGCATGCCACCACGGCGGATGTCGATGATATCGGCGTCGAAAACTTCACCCTTTTCGATGGTGGCGCCCAGATAACGCACGTAAAGCCAGTCTTTGACGTCACGCTCGGCCATTCGGTTCAGTCGGCGACGTTCGGTCAACTGCTCCGTCAGCTGCTGGCTGGCCTCGGCCGGCGCCGCTTCGGACTTCAACACCCGCTTGATCAGGCGATGATTGACCATGTCGCCGTACTTGCGGATCGGCGATGTCCAGGTGGCGTAGGCGGGAAGCCCGAGGCCGAAGTGCGGCCCCGGCCGGGCCGACATGTTGGTGTAGCCCTGGAAGCGCCGCAGGCGGGCATCCAGCCAGGCGTCCTCACGCGCGTCCAGCGTCCGGCGCAGCTCCTTGTAGCGCGGCAGCTCGGCGAGCTGCTCACGCTCGACGGCGATTTCCTGGGTGGCCAGGAACTCGACGGCCTGGTCGATCTTCTCCGGCTCGAAGGCGTTGTGGACGTTGAAGATACCGTGGCCGATCTCCTTGGCCAGCAGGTCGGCGCAGCAGGCGTTGGCAACGATCATCGCCTCTTCGATCATGCGCTGGCCGATGCGACGCTCTTCGATGACGATGCCCAGCACATTGCCGGCGTCGTCGAGGTCGAACGCATAGTCCGGACGATCCTTGAATACCAGCGTGTTGGCTTCCCGCCAGGCCGCGCGGGCCCGGGCGAGGTCGGCCAGCGCCTCGAGCTGCCCGGCGATGGGCGCAGCCGGCGCCTCGGCGCCGGATCGCCCCTCGATCCAGTCGGAGACATCGTCGTAGGCCAGACGGGCCTGGGAGCGAATCGTGGCGGCGAAAAAGCGGTACTCGCCCAGCGTGCCGTCGCGGCCGACCTGCAGCCGGCAAGCCAGCACCGGGCGATCCACGTCCGGCTTCAGCGAGCACAGGTCGTCGGCCAGCGCTTCCGGCAGCATGGTGATGTTCTGGCCCGGCAGGTAGACCGTGAAGGCGCGGGTGCGGGCCTCCTTGTCTGCCGGATGGGACTCGTCCACATAGGCGGTGGGGTCGGCGATCGCCACCGTCATCGTCCAGCCGTCGTCGGTCGCTTCGACCCGCAGCGCATCGTCCATGTCCCGCGTCTTCTCACCATCGATGGTGAAGACCGGCTCGGCGGTCAGGTCCTCGCGCCCCAGGCCCTCGTCCTGCAGCGGCCACGCTTCGGCCGCTGGCGGACACTCCTGTTCGAGCGCGTGGCGTGCCAGGGTGACGCGCCACGGCACCGCCGGGTCGTCGCTCTTGACCACCAGCTCGTCGATCTGGGTGAAGAACCCCCTGTCGTCGGGGCGCAGCGGATGGCGAATCAGGCGCGCGACGACCCAGTCGCCGTCGGCGATGTCGGACTCCTCCAGCGAGCGCTTGAGGCGTGCCTTCAGCGACAGGTTGATCGAGGGGTGGTCCGGAATCACGGCCAGGCGGCCGTCGCGTTTCTGCACGCGAGCCACGAAGCGATCCAGCGATGCCTCGATCAGCGTCTCGGGGTCGGCCTGTTTCTTGTCGCCATCCTCCTTGATCACCGCTTCGATGCGGTCGCCGTGAACGACCTGCTTCATGGCGGGGGGCGGAATGAAGTAGGAGGTGCCGTCTTCGGCTTCGAGAAACCCGAAGCCCTTGTCGGTGGCCTTGATGGTGCCCTGGACACGCGGCGTGTTGGCGCGGATGTCCTGCTTCAGCTGGGCCAGAAGAGAGTTGTTCTGCAGCATCGGATCGGATCGGTCGGTGGACGAGAGCGACACTATACGGATTCCGGGTTGGCCACGCCAATCGCACGCGGCCCCTCGAGGTAGCGTCGACCGGGACGCTCTCGGCGACGCGGGGAGGTGCGACCAAAGTCGTCCCCCACGGGGCTGGTGAATTGGTATTCGACTGGTTATGTTGGTGGTATTGAACTGGTATCAGTCAACGTCACTTTGGAACCGACCTTCATGGCACCGACGCTATCCCGGCTCAAGCTGGATGCCGCCCAGTCGACCCCGCTCTATCGCCAACTGGCTCAGCAACTGGTCGAAGCGATCGAGGCGGGGGACTGGGAGACCGGCGAGGCCTTGCCCTCGGAGCGGGTCCTGGCGGAGTCGCTCAGCATCTCGCGGATCACCGCGCGCAAGGCGCTCGACCGACTCGTGGCACTGGGGCTGATTCAGCGCACCCATGGCTCCGGGACGTTCATCGCGCCGCGACTCAACCAGTCGCTGACACGTCTGACCAGCTTTACCGAACTGCTGGTTCAGCGCGGTCATCGGCCCAGCTCGCGCTGGCTGAGCCGCTGCTCGGGGACGCCCACGGTGGAAGAGAGCCTGCGTCTCGGCTTGAGTGCGGACCACCAGGTCTCGCGGCTCAAACGCCTGCGGTTGGCGGACGATGTGGTCGTCGCAGTCGAGGAGAGCTGCCTGCCGAGCCGGGTCCTGCCCGACCCGGAGAGCGTCACCCATTCGCTCTATCGCCATCTCGACGATCTGGGTACGCCGATCGTGCGGGCCCTGCAGCACGTCTCGGCGGTCAACGCCGACGCCGAGCTGGCGCAACTGGCGCAGGTGCCGCCGTCCCAGGCGCTGTTGATGATGACGCGCCTCGGCTATCTGGCCGACGGCCGCCCCGGGGAGCTGACGGTGACCTACTGCCGCACCGACTACTACGACTTCATGGTGGAGTTGACCCAATGAGATCGCGCGAACGGGAGACGGCATGCTCTACGGCAATATTCTGACCCCCCGGGGATGGCGACTGGGCACGCTGGAGTGGCGCGATGGCCGGATAGCCGCCATCGGTGGGGAGCCGGTCGATCCCACGACCAACGCGCATCCCCGGCTGCTGCCGGGGTTCGTCGCCCTGCACGTGCACGGCGGCGGCGGGGCGGACGCCATGGAGGGGGGCGATGCCGCCGCGATCATGGCGCGAACCCATGTCCGTTTCGGCACCACCAGCCTGCTGGTGACCACCATGACGGCACCGCTGCCCGATATTCGTCAGGCGCTACGGGACATCGCCCGCACCATGGATCGACCGCCGGCCGGGGCGGCGCGGCTGCTGGGCGTCCATCTCGAGGGACCCTATCTCAATCCCGGCAAGCTGGGCGCGCAGCCCCCGTATGCCCACCCCGGCGCGATCGCGGACGTCGAGGCGCTGATGGAACTGGCGCCGATCCGGCTGCTGACGCTGGCGCCCGAGCTTTCGGGCCATGCCGCGCTCATTGGCCAACTCCGCGAGCGCGGCGTCCGCGTGCAGATGGGGCATACCCTGGGCAGCTACGAGGAGGGCGTGGCCGGACTCGAGCATGGCGCCCACGGCTTCACCCACCTGTTCAATGCCATGACCGGGCTCCACCATCGCAAGCCCGGCATGGTCGGGGCGGCACTGGCGCACGCCGACTATGCCGAAATCATCCCCGATCTGCTGCATGTGCATCCCGGCGCCATTCGTACGGCACTGCGCTGCATTCCCCATCTCTTCGGCGTGACCGATTCCACGGCCGCCGCCGGCATGCCCGATGGCGAGTACCGTCTCGGCGAGCAGCACGTCACCAAGTGCCTGGGCGGCGTTCGCCTGGCCGACGGCACGCTGGCGGGCAGCACGCTGACCATGGACCAGGCGTTGCGCAATCTGGTCCAGATCGGTCTCGAGCTGGACGACGCCTCTCGGCGGTTGTCGCAGTATCCCGCCGATTTCCTCGGTGAGAGCGAGATCGGACGGATCGAGATCGGCTGTCGGGCCGATGTCGTGGTCATGGATGCCCGCCTTGAGATCGATGCCGTCTACGTCGGAGGCGAACGGGTCCACCGCCCCTCGTCGGCCTCGGACGACCCGACCACACCCCAGGCGGCCGGCGCGTCGCAGGAGAGAGACCAATGTCGTTGATGCTTCAAGAGGCGCAGAGCGCGCCGGATTGCCTGCGAGCCCAATGGCGGGCCAACGCCGCCATCCTCTCCGAGCTCGGCAGCGCCCTGCGCGGGGCGGACCTGCATGGCGCGCTGACGGTGGCGCGGGGCAGCTCCGATCACGCCGCTGCCTACTTTGCCTATCTCGGCATGAAGCACCTGGGTCTGCCGATGGCCTCGGTGCCGCCATCGTTGACGACCGTCGCCGACACGCCGTGGCGGGTTCGCGGGCAACTGGCGGTGGCGATCTCGCAGTCCGGCGCCAGCCCCGATCTCATCGCGACCCAGCGGGCCCTGGTCGATGGCGGCGCGTTAAGCGTGGCGCTGGTCAACACGCCGCACTCGCCGCTGGGCGAGACTTCGGAGCACGAGATCGCGCTACACGCCGGCGTCGAGAAGAGCGTCGCCGCCACCAAGAGCTATCTGGCCACGCTGGCCGCCTGTGCGCACCTGATCGGGGCCTGGGCGGAAGACGACACACTGCTGGCGGCGTTGAAAGCGCTGCCGTCAGCGCTCGAGACGGCGGCGCAGCAGGAGTGGCAGCCGGCGGTGGATGCGCTGGTCGATGTCGACAGGATGCTGGTCATCGGCCGCGGCGTAGGCCTTGCCGTGGCCCAGGAGGCCGCGCTCAAGTTCAAGGAGACCTGCGCCATCCAGGCCGAGCCGTTCAGTGCCGCCGAGGTTCGTCACGGGCCGATGGCGCTGATCGGCCCGGGCTATCCGGTCCTGGTCCTCGCGCCACCGGGGCCGGACCAGCCCGGGTTGCTGGAGCTGGCCGAGTGGCTGGAGAGCATCGGCGCCAGGGTGCTGCTGGCCGCCGACGAGAGCGTCGGGTCGCGCCAGTTGACGCTGGTCGATGCCGGTCATGACGACCTGCAGCCGCTGTCGGTGATCCAGAGCTTCTACGTGATGGCGGCCAGGCTGGCCGTCGCCCGTGGCGGCGATCCGGATCAGCCTCGTCACCTGCAGAAGGTGACGCGAACGCTGTGAGTCGTCGGTGATGTCTTGCGTTGCCGCGAATCGCCGCCTGACCTGAATGGCAGCACGTGGCGAATCGGTCGGGATTGGAACAACAACAAGTCGGGAGTCTTCATGTCATCCACATCACGGTTTCTCTGCGCCCCGCTGCGCGGGGTGGTGGTTCCACTCGGCGACGTGCCGGATCCGGCCTTCGCCGAAGGCGCCCTGGGGCCAGGGGTCGCCATCGACCCGTTGGACGAGACGCTGCATGCGCCATTCGACGGCGAGGTCATCCAGTGCGCGCGGACCGCACATGCGCTCACGCTGCGCGACGATCACGGCCATGAATGGCTGTTGCACATCGGCATCGATACCGTCGACCTGGGCGGAGAGGGATTCGAGCTGCTGGTCGCGACCGGCGAGCGTGTCTCCGTCGGCGATCCGCTGTGCCGGTTCGATGTCGACGGGCTGTCCCGGCGTGCCAAGGCCCTGGTCACACCGATCGTGGTGACCAACGCCTCCGACCTCGCCTTGGAGACGCTGGTCAAGCCGGGGACGATCGTCGACAAGGGCGAGGTGCTGCTGCAGTGGCAGGCACCGGTCCCGGCGGCGGAGACCGCCGGTCGGGAGGTCTCCACCCAGGCGTCCGCCCGCGGAGAGGCAACGATCGCTGCCGCCCACGGCCTGCATGCCCGCCCGGCGTCGAGGCTAAGGTCGATCGCCCAGAAGCACGACGTCGAACTGAGGCTGGCGCGAGACGACGAGGCCGGTAAAGACCGATCCGACGTCGACGGCGCGAGCGTCGCCAGCCTGAGCGCGTTGCTCAACCTGGGCCTGATCCGGGGCGACCGGGTTCTGGTCACGGCTTGCGGAGCGGCGGCCCAGGCCGCGGTCGACGCGGCCGTCATGCTGCTGGAGACGCCCGAGCACGATGCCGGTCGGGCCGATGTTTGCGCCGGCCCGAGCGTCGTACCCGCCGCGGAGGCGACGCCGGGCACGTTGAACGGCCTGCCGGCGAGCCCGGGCCTGGCTGTCGGCCCGCTGGTCCGCTACCGGGCCGCACTACCCAGCGTTGCCGACACCGCCGACGACCCCGAACGGGAGCGAAGGGCGCTGGCCGCTGCCGTGGCCGAGGTGGATGCTGACCT
>NZ_CEXLVS010000083.1:9178-15568 GCF_982684285.1 Salinicola sp.
ATGCGCGCGGCCGGGTCGCGTGGACAGCAGGCCGAGGCGGATATCTTCGAGGCGCACCGGGCCTGGCTGGACGACCCCGATCTGCGGGCGTCGGCGGAATCGAAGATCGCGGAGGGCGCCAGCGCCGGACGCGCCTGGTACCTGGCCCTCGAGACCGAGATCCAGCGCCTGCGTGGCAGCGGCAACGCGTTGCTGGCCGGTCGGGCCGACGATCTCCACGATCTGCAGCGTCAGGTCATGCAGCGCTGCGCTACCCACGACGCCGTCGCCACCACCGGACTCGAAGGGGCGATCCTGGTCGCGCGGGAAATGACCCCCTCGCAGTTCGTCGAGGTCGCGGGGCAGATCGGCGGGCTGTGCCTGGCGGGCGGCGGCTCGACCTCCCACGTCTCGATTCTGGCTCGGACACGAGGGTTGCCCTGTCTGGTGGCGATGGGGGATGCCCTGCTGGAGGCCAGCGGCGAACGGGTCTGCCTCGATGCCGACCGGGGGCGGCTGGAGCTGGCCCCCGACGAGCGGCGCCTGGCGGCGGTCGAGGCCGAGCAGGCGCGCCAGCGCCAGCGCTCCGAGGCCGACCTGGCCGTCGCCTTCGAGCCGGTGACGATGCGCGACGGGCGCCATCTTCATGTCGCCGCCAATATCGCCTCCGGCGCGGAGGCGCAAGGTGCCCTGGACGCCGGTGCCGACGGGGTCGGGCTGATGCGCAGCGAATTCCTGTTCCTGGCGCGGCAGGCCGCGCCGGATCTCGCCGAGCAGCAGGCCGAGTATCGCGCCGCCGTCGAGGCGATGGCGGGAAGGCCGGTGGTCGTCCGGCTGCTGGATATCGGGGCCGACAAGCAACTTCCCTACCTGGCGCTTCCCGCGACGCCCAACCCGGCGCTGGGGGAACGTGGCGCGAGACTGTGGCAAGCGCATCCCGAGATGTTCGACACCCAACTGGATGCGTTGCTGGAAGCGGGTCGCGGGCTGCCGGTCTGCGAGGATGGCCTGACGAGACTACGACTGATGGTGCCGATGATCGCGGACGTCGGCGAGCTGCGCTGGGTGCGCCGGCGGTTGGCGACGAGGGCTGCCGCGCTCGGCATCGAACGGCTGCCGTCGCTCGGCGCCATGGTGGAAGTGCCGACGGCGGCGCTCTGTGCCGGTACTCTCGCCGGCGAGGCGGATTTCCTCTCCATCGGCACCAACGACCTGACCCAGTACGCCCTGGCGATGGATCGTGAAGTCGCATCGCTGGCGGCGCGCAGCGATGTGCTGCATCCGGGGGTGCTACGTCTGATCGCCCTGTGTCTCGAGGGCGCCGGCGGTCGATGCCCGGTGGCGGTCTGCGGCACCGCGGCAGGTGATCCGCTGGCGGGGGCGTTGCTGGCCGCCATGGGCGTCGACGAACTCTCCGTCGAACCGGCGCGGGTGGCGGTGGTCAAGGCGACGCTGCGCAGGCTGGACGCCGAAGCGTTGGCGGCGCAGCTCCCGGCGCTGCTGGCACTGGACGATGCGGCCGCGGTGAGAGAGGCACTGGCAACGATGCTGGCATCGTCCGCCGAAGCGGCGACACCCGCCTCCGGCGACGCCACGACCTCCACCGACACGACAACAAGATCCTGAGGACTCGTCATGACCACCACCTTCGGTTCCCGGCTCATGGCCGGTCTGCAGAAACTCGGACGCTCGCTGATGCTGCCGATCGCGGTGCTGCCGGTGGCAGGGCTGCTGCTGCGCCTGGGCCAGCCCGACCTGCGCGACATCGGCTTCGTCGCCAACGCGGGCAATGCGATCTTCTCCAACCTGGCGCTGATCTTCGCCATCGGCGTGGCGGTCGGCTTCGCCGATGATGACAACGGCGCGGCCGGGCTGGCGGGGGTGATCGGCTACCTGGTGCTCAACGCGGTGCTGGAGACGCTGAACCCCGACATCAACATGGGCGTGCTGTCGGGCATCATTATCGGCAGCGTGGCCGGCGTGCTCTACAACCGCTACAAGGCGATCAAGTTGCCGGACTATCTGGCTTTCTTCGGCGGGCGGCGCTTCATTCCCATCGTCACCGGGCTCTCCGCCGTCGTGCTGGGCGGCCTCTTCGGTCTGATCTGGCCGCCGATCCAGCAGGGCATCGATCAACTGGGGCAGTGGCTGATCGACGCCGGCGATCTGGGCCTGTTCGTCTACGGCGTGCTCAACCGAATTCTGATCGTGACCGGGCTGCACCACGTGCTCAACAGCTTCGTGTGGTTCGTCTTCGGCAGTTTCGACGGCGTCACCGGCGATCTTAACCGCTTCTTCGCCGGCGATCCGACCGCGGGCAGCTTCATGACCGGCTTCTTCCCGGTGATGATGTTCGGCCTGCCCGCCGCCGCGCTGGCGATGTATCACGCCGCGCCGCGCTCCCGCCGGGCTCAGGTCGGCGGCCTGCTGCTGTCTCTGGCCTTGACCGCCTTCCTGACCGGCGTGACCGAGCCGATCGAGTTCTCGTTCATGTTCCTGGCGCCCGCCCTGTACGCGATGCATGCGGTTCTCACCGGTATCTCGATGGCGTTGATGGACATGCTCGACGTCAAGCTGGGGTTCACCTTCTCCGCCGGGGCGTTCGACTACGCGCTCTCCTATGGCCTCTCGACCAACGGCTGGATGATGATCCCGGTGGGACTTGGCTACTTCGCGCTCTATTACGGCATCTTTCGCTGGGCGATCGTGCGTTTCGACCTGCCGACCCCCGGGCGCGAGCCGGAACTGGCGACGACGAGCGTCAGCCACGACGCCGGCGAGCGCGGGCCCGCCTTCGTGACCGCGCTGGGCGGGGCGGCCAACATGGTCAGCGTCGGCGCCTGTACTACCCGGCTGCGGCTGGTGATGCACGACGATGCCGCGATCGACGAGCCAGCGCTCAAGGCGCTGGGGGCCCGCGGCATTCTGCATCTGCGCGGTGGTGGCCTGCAGGTGATCCTGGGGCCGATCGCCGATGCCGTGGCCGACGACATCCGAGTGGCGGTACGCGATCACGGCAAGACGCTGGAGACGGCGCCGGCGGTCGGGGACGATACGGTACCGACCGATGCCCGGCTCGACGAGGCGTCGCGCCAGGCGTGGATGGCGGCGCTGGGTGGCGCCGAGAACATTCGCCACGTCGCCGCGGTGGCCACCACCCGCCTGCGGCTGGAGCTGGGGGATCGCGGGAAAGTGGACGAGTCCGCGCTGGCGGGGCTGGGCGCCGCCGGTATCCAGGACCTGGAGCACGGTGTCGTCCATCTGGTGCTGGGGCGCCAGGCGGGGGCGATAGCCAACGGCATCGATACCAAGCCTGCCTGACGGGAGGCCCGTCCAGGCCCGGGCGGGACGTTTTCCGTACAGGGCATCGCGCCAGTCGCCGAATCGGCGGTTGGTGCTTTGCGTTCGGTCTTTGACACCGTTCGCCCGAAGCTCGAAGCTGCTATCGACAGCGCCCCGCAGCCGGCGCTTGTCGAAGCCCCATGCCGCCGACCCGAGGAGACTCCATGTCCCAGTACCTGATCGCCAGCGATCTCGACAACACGCTGTTGAATGCCGAGCATCGCGTCGATGCCCTGACCCGCGACACCCTGCAGGCGCTGTCGGCTCGGGGTCACGTGATCGCGCTGGCCTCCGGACGCCACTACCAGGATATCGCGGCGATCCGGCGCCAACTGGACATTCCCGCCTGGATCATCAGCAGCAACGGTGCCCATGTGCACGACACCGACGATCGTGTCGTCAGCGACACGCTGGTGCCCACGGAGCTGGTCAGGGCGCTGGTGGATCTGCCGCGACCGCCATCGGTCAGGCTCAATCTCTACACCCACGACCGCTGGTTGATCGATGCCGAAGCGCCGGAGCTGCTACCGCTGCATGCGATGACCGGCTTCACCTACCAGGTCGACGAGATGGCCGATCTGGACAGTGAGCACGTCGGCAAGGTGCTCTACATCGGCGAACCGGCGCTGCTGAAGCCGCTGGAGCTCACCCTGAGGGAGCGCCACGGCGAGGCGCTGCACATCACCTACTCGGCGGCCAACTCGCTCGAGATCATGCAGCGGGGAGTGAACAAGGCGACGGCGCTGAGCCGGGCGCTCAGGGCGCTCGATCTTCCTACCGAGAGAGCGCTGGCGTTCGGCGACAACTTCAACGACGTCGAGATGCTGACGCTGGCGGGTCACGCCTACGTGGTCTCCAATGCTCATCCCGACGTCATCGGACAACTGCCACGGGCGAAGACCATCGGCGCCCACCACGAGTCTGCGGTGGCGCATGCCCTGCGGGAGTTCTTCGCGCTCGAGTGAGGGCGCGACGGCGGGCTTCAGCGCGGCTCCGCGCGATCGTCCAGCCTGCGCAGCTGCTGCCAGACCTCGCGGCGGAGGTCGGCCAGCCGTGGCTGTTCGTCCCCCTCGAACGCGATCGGTCGAATCGTGCGCATGGCACGCAGCCCCAGGCGCGCGGTCAGCAGTCCGGCACCGAGGCCCTGCCCGGCGCGGGTGGACAGCTTGGCCGCCAGGTTCATCGACAGCAGGTCCATGCCGGCGTCGCTGACCATCTCGCTGGCACCGGCGAAAGCCATGTTGCGCAGGACTTCCCGGAACAGTCGCAGGCGGCTGGCATAGCCGAGCTGCAGGCCGTAGAGCGCGGCAATGCGGTCGAGCATGGCGATGTTGCGCCAGGCCATCAGGGACATGTCGACCAGCGTCAACGGGCTGACCGCGACCATCACGGCGGTCTCCCCGGACATCCGGGTCACCAGCCGTCGTGCCGCCCGATCGCGCGGATGCAGGAGATAGTGGGCGATCAGTTGGCGGGTCTCCTGGGCGGTGTGATGCGACTGATGAGCGGCGAGAAAGGATTGCCACTGGGGGTGGTCCCTGGGCAGGCCCATCTGCTCGCGCAACTCTCCGGCCAGGGTCAGCGGGTCCGTGTGGGGGGCCGGGGCGTCGTCGACCCACTCCTCGTCCAGTTGCCGGCGCAGGCGAGCGTGCCGGCGCAGCTTGCGCAGCCGCCAGAGTTCGCCGAACAGCGCCCGGGCGCCCAGGCCAACGGCAGTCAGGCCGATCAGACTCCAGGCGCCGGCGAGCCAGTCGCCGCCGAGCGTCGAGAGGTAGAGCGTCTGGGCGGCCTCCAGGGTGCCGAGGCCCAGCGCGCCGCCAAGGACGATCATCAATCCCCAGCGCCGTTTGCGCGGTGGCGCGATCGCGGCATCGATGGCGGGGGAGTCGGGGATCTCGTCCTGGTGGTAGGGGTCGCTCGCCTGGGTGGGCAGATAGTGCCGCGCGCCCTGAAGCGCGGTGGGCTCCCCGGGGGCGGGGGCATCGTCGAGGCTGAAGCGCTGTCCGGGCCGAGGATCGCTCATCGCAGTTTGTCTCCCATCAGCCACTCCAGGGCGGCATCCATGCGGATGTGAGGTAGCGCCTGGGATCGGCAGGGCGCCGGTCGAAAGGCAGTGAAGTCGAACCCCTGGCGTTGCCAGAACGCGTTCTCGGGGAGCCTGTCGGGGACGTCGCCGGGGTAGATCAGCACTGGCTCTCCGTCGAGACCGTGGCCGCGAAGTGCCGGCTGTCGCTTGCCGTCGCTCTCTATTTCCCGGGTCTCGGTGGCGCGTATCGAGGCCAGGGAGAACGCCCGCACCGGCACGTCCGCGTAGCGCAGGTCCTTGATCGGTTCGGCCAGCAGCGATTCGAGCAGCGCCACCAGGTTGGCATGCTGGTCCGGAGTGACGTGATCCGCCTTGGTGGCGGCGATCGCCAGGCGGTCGATGCGCGGCGAGAACAACCGGTTCATCAGGCTGCGCTTGCCGTAGTCGAAGCTCCGCATCAGGGTCGCCAGCGCGTCGGAGAGATCCTCGAAGCGCTCCGGGCCGGCGTTGAGCGCGCCAAGCACGTCGACCAGCACGATCTGGCGGTCGAAGCGGCGGAAATGCTCGCGGTAGAAGGGTTTGACCACATGCTGCTGATAGAAGCGAAAGCGCTTTTTCAGCGTCTGGTAAAGGCTGCCGGCGGGTAGCGCCTCGAGTGTCTGGCGATCAGACTCCCCGACGCCCGGTAGCGGAAAGAACTGCAGCACCGGGGCTCCCTGCAGGTCGCCGGGGAGCAGGAAGCGGCCCGGCTGCAGGTGGGAGAAGCCGGCTTCCCGCGCGCTGCGCAGCGAGGCCGCGTAGTGCTCGGCGAGTTCGGCCAGGCGGGATTCGTCCACTTCCTCGTCGGGGCGATGCCGGTCGCGCGCCGCGCGCCAGGCTTCGGCATGCTGCCGGCGCTCCGGCCCCGTTCGTCGGAGCTGGCTTTCACTCCAGCTGAGAAAATCGTGCTCGAGCAGCGGCAGATCCAGCAGCCACTCGCCAGGGTAGTCGATCAGGTCCAGCGTCAGCGTCGCCGTGTCGCCCAGCAGGCCGCGAGCGCGCCG
>NZ_CEXLVS010000084.1:0-15377 GCF_982684285.1 Salinicola sp.
CCATCGACGGCGAAGTTCCCCTTGAGATTAGAACCGATTCGAAGGCCGCCACCATTGGCATTTTGGTGTAGAGCGCTCTCCCAGGCGTCTGCTCCGGATTTGGCTAGACTGGTTTCATCGCCCATTGATTCCCGGGCGCGTGGGAGGCGTCATGCCATACCGGTTGAAGGCGCGTGAAGAGATCGAGTCCGGCGTTCGGCGTATCGCCACGGAACAGGTCGACCGTGCCAGGAGGGCGCTGGCGGGCGAGCATCCGGCCGACGCGATACACGAGTTGCGCCAGCGCTGCAAAAAGATTCGTGCCCTGCTGAGGCTGGTCAGGCCGGCGCTGGGGAAGCGCTATGCGCTCGAGAACCATCGCTTTCGCGACCTGGCTCGCGAAGTGGCCGGCGATCGCGACGATCAGGTGCTGGTGACGACGTTCGATGCGCTGCTCGCGCAGGTCGACGAGCGCATCGATCGTCGTCACTACGCGGCGATCCGGCGCAAGCTCGATCTGCGTCGCCAGCACGCGTGCGGTCAGGAGACATCGCCCGATCTGGGCGCCCTCGATGCGCGCCTGCTCGAGGCTCGCGAGGCGATCGCCCTATGGTGTCTCGATCGTTCCGGCTTCGCCGCTATCGCCGGTGGCTGGCAGCGGAGCTATGAACAGGGGCGCGATGCGCTGGCTCGGGTGCGGGTCGAACCGACGACGGTGGCGCTGCACGACTGGCGCAAGCGCGTGAAGTATCACCGACACCACTGCAGCCTGCTGCGTGAAGCGTGGCCTCGTGTCTTGGAGGCGCGTGCCGAGGAGGGCCATCGGCTGTCGGCCATGTTGGCCGAGCATCTGAATGCGGGGGAGATGTCCAGCGTCGATGCGTCCCGGCGAGCGCAGCTCGCGACCTGGATCGAGCGCCGCCGGGCGAAGCTGCGGTCCGAGGCGCTGCCGCTGGGTCGGCGGTTGTTCGCCGAGCCGGGAAAGCCGGTTCGCAAGCGGATGGCCCGCTACTGGGGCGTCGCCACCGCTCGGTGAGACGCTCCGGGAAAAAGCGGATACTGTCCCTGATACCTTCGCAGGTATTTTGCGGGGACATGGTGCGCGCTTTAGCGACGTCGAATTTGCGCTATTAGACCAAGGTCGGTAGTGTGGCGCGCTTCATGCCCAAAGAACCCTCCCTCTGATATGACCTCCGACACCAACGTGCCATCGACGCAGGGTGGCCGTTTTGGCGATCCCGTCGTGCTTGTGCTGACCATCGGTTTCATCCTGATCTTTCTGGCGGCATCGGCGATTGCGCCGGATACCGTCGCACGGGTGATCGATATCGGCTTCACCTGGTCCGCCAGAACTTTCGGTAGCCTGTTCCAGTTGCTGATGCTGTTGACCTTCTTCATCGCCATCGGCGTGGCGCTATCCCCGGCCGGGCGGGCGCGAATCGGGTCCCAGGACCGGCCCGACATGAGCACCTTCCGGTGGGTCTCGATCATCCTGTGCACGCTGCTGGCAGGCGGTGGCGTATTCTTCGCCGCCGGCGAGCCGATCTATCACTTCGTGGTCACGCCGCCGGCGTTCGACTCCCAGCCCGGCACCGTCGACGCCGTACCGAACGCCTTGGCCCAGGCCTTCTTCCACTGGGGCTTTACCGGCTGGGCGATTCTCGGCACCTTGCCGGTCGCGATCCTCTCGCATCAGCATTACCAGCGCGGCATGCCGTTGCAGCCGAGAACGCTGCTGGCACCGGTGCTCGGTGACCGCCTGGTGAGCGGTTTTCTCGGCGGTGTGGTCGATGCCATCTGCGCGATCGCCGTCACCGCCGGTACGGTCGGGCCGCTGGGTTTTCTGGCGACCCAGGTCAGCTTCGGTCTCCACGACCTGTTCGGCTTTCCGCGCGGCTATGAAGTGCAGTTGGGGATTCTGGCGGCGCTGGGGGCGATCTACGTGACGTCGGCGGTGACCGGCATCGATCGCGGCATCCAGGTCCTGAGTCGCCTGAACGTCATTCTGGCCATGGTGATCGGTGGCATCATTCTGCTCTTCGGGCCGACGCAGTTCCTGGTCGATAGCTGGTTCCAGGGCTTCGGCACCTATCTCGGCAATTTCTTCGAAATGTCGACCATGACCACGGTGACGGCGGATCCCGCCTGGCTGAAGTGGTGGACGATATTCTTCTTCGCCTGGTTCGTCGGCTTCGCGCCGCCCATGGCGATCTTCGTCACCCGGATCTCCCGCGGGCGCACGGTGCGCGAGATGATTATCGCCACGGCGGTCATGGCGCCGGTGGTCACCACGGTCTGGTTCACCTTGCTGGGCGGCTCCGGCATCTTCTACCAGCTCCAGGGCGCGATCGATCTCAGCCAGCCGCTGCAGAACTTCCAGTTCGACGTGGCGACGTTGACCGTGGCCCAGGCGTTGCCGGGCGGCGTCTGGATGGCGCTGGCCGTGCTGGTGCTGACCACGGTGTTCGTGGCCACCACCGGGGATTCGATGAGCTATGCCGTGTCCGTGGTCTGTGCCGGTAACGATGATCCCGGGTCGGCGCTAAGGGCGTTCTGGGGTATCGTCTTCGCGCTGATGGCGGCGATCCTGCTGGGAATGGGCGAAGGCCAGGTCAGCGTGCTCCAGCAGTTCCTGGTGATCCCCGCCGTGCCGGTGGCACTGCTGCTGGTGCCGACCTTGTGGCACGGGCCCAAGGCGGCCTATGCGATGGCCAGGGCGCAGGGCGTGCTGGACGACTCGCCGGCGACACGGCCGCCGCGCTGAATCCAGGTCGACCCCCTCAACGGCAACGCCCCCGACGGATGCATCCATCGGGGGCGTTGCCGTTCTACCGCGGCGCTTTGCCATGGCTATGACAGCCGTGGCATCTCCGCGTCGTCATCGGCTCAGACGGTCACGGCTTCATCCGCCGGCTGGGTCTCCAGACGGCCCTGGCTGCCGTTGATCGGGATCTGGCGCGGACGCTGCTCTTCCGGCACGACGCGCAGCAGGTCGACGATCAGCAGCCCATTCTCGAGCCGGGCGCCCTGGACCTCGATGTTCTCGTCGAGACGGAACGACAGCTTGAAGGCGCGCTGGGCGATGCCCTGGTGCAGGTACTGCACCTTGTCGTCTTCCTGACGCTCGCCTTTGCCGGCGGTGATGGTGAGCACACGCTTCTCGACATTGACGTCGAGTTCATCCTCGGCGAATCCTGCCGTGGCCACGGCGATGCGGTAGTCGTTCTCGCCATACTTCTCGACGTTGTAGGGCGGATAGCTGGGCACGTCGTTCTGCATCGCGGATTCGAACAGGTCGTTGAGACGGTCGAAGCCGACGGAGCGGCGGAACAGCGGTGAGAGTGACAGGGTGTTCATGGGTAACCTCCTGATTGACAGCGAAGTTTCAGCGGCATTCGGGTCCATCCCGAAGTGCCGGGTCGCAGACCCGCTTGGCGGCATCTGCCGTCGAGAGAAGCGGTGCCGCGGGAGTGTCGTCCCGGGCTGTGCTCTCGACATTATGTTAAATAGGGGCGCCGAATACGTTTTCAAGCGATCGATACGACGGGGCATGAAAATTTTTTCGCTGCGCCCGAGACCGGCGTGGTTGCCGGCCTCGGGCGCTATATGGCGACGCCGGCGCGGGATTCAAGTGTCCGGTATCGACGAGAGAGGGCGGCGTTCAGCCGAACAGCTGCCCGGCGATTCGCAGCCCGGCGACCCAGGTCGCGATGGCGGAGCCCAGGCTCGAGAGCAGAAAGACCAGCAAGGTGCGGGCGACGCGATTGCGCCACCAGCCGCGCCAGTGGCTGACATCGCTGCGTAGCCGCGAGAAGTCGCCGACAGTGGGGCGGCGCAGGTAGAGTTCCACGCCGGCGGTCACGAAGCCGACGCCGATGGTCGGGTTGAGAGAGGTGAGCGGGGCGCCGACGAAGGCGGCGGCGATGGTCAACGGGTGGCCCAGCGCGATCAGGGCGCCCAGTGCCGAGAAGCTGCCGTTGATCAGCACCCATTCGCCCACCAGCGACCAGCCGAACGCCGTGTCGCGGCTGAAGCCGATGGCGAAGCCGGTCAGTACCAGGGCGACGATCACCCACGGGATCGCTTTCCACCAGCGAGCGCGGGGCGCGGTCGATTCCAGGTTGGCGCGCTCCTGGATCACGGCGTCCAGTTCGGGCGGGCGCTGGCCCAGGGTTTCGAGGTGCGCCTTCATGCCCTTGAGGTGGCCGGCACCGATCACCACCAGCACCCGCTGGGTGCCGCCGTCCGGCAGCTCCTCGACCAGCCTGAGCGCCATGTAGCGATCGCGTTCGGTGATCAGCGGCTCGTACAGGGTCTGGGACTGCTCGGCGAATTCGGCGAAGGTGGACTCGAGTACGTCCCCCTGCTTGAGCTTCTCGATCTCCTCGCTGGAGACCTTCTGGCGCGACAGCACGCTGCCGAGCAGGCCGGATATCAGGCTGAAGCGCTTGTACCACGGCACGTTCTGGTAGATGCGCTTGAGGGTGACACCGATCTCGCGATCGATCAGGTAGAGCGGCAATCCGGCCTGCTGGGTCTCCTTGACCGCCGTGCGCATCTCCGCACCGGGTTCGATTCCCGACTGCTCCGCCACACGCTGCTGGAAGGCGCCGAGCGCGAGGCTGGCGGCGACCATGCCGGCCTTGCCCTGCTTGAGAACCTGGAACAGGTCGAGCTTGGCCATGGCGTTGGGCTGGACCAGGCTCTGATGACGCGAGGTGCAGAGTTCGATCGCGACGGCGTCGAACTCGCCGGAGCGGATCAGTTCGCGCACCTCGTCGGCGCTGGCCTGGGAAACGTGGGCGGTGCCCAGAAGCGTCAGGTGATGGGCGGCGAGGTCCACGGTCTCGCGAGGTCCGGCGGCATTGTCAGGCATCAAGGGAGCGTTCCAAGGCTGAAAGAGAGTCGCCCCTTATTGCACGTCACGCCGCCGATTCCAAGCCGTTGACAGCGAAAAACGCCGGTCGCCGTCAACGTCGGCCCTGTTCGACGCTCGATCACTCGCCGGTGAGGCGCTCCCGGGCGCGCGGCGAACGGCAGGCGGCGGCGGTGAACAGCACGTCGGTGGAGGAGTTGAGCGCGGTCTCGGTGGAGTCCTGGATCACGCTGATGACGAAGCCGATCGCCACCACCTGCATGGCGACGTCCGCCGAGATACCGAACAGGCTGGCCGCCATCGGAATCAGCAGCAGGGAGCCGCCGGCCACGCCGGAGACGCCGCATGCCGCCAGCGCCGAGACGATGCAGAGCAGCAGCGCGGTGGCGAAATCCACGTCGATTCCCAGCGTATTGGCGGCCGCCAGGGTCATCACCGTGATCGTCACCGCCGCGCCGGACATGTTGATCGTGGCGCCCAGCGGAATCGAGACGGAGTAGGTGTCGGCATGCAGGTCGAGGCGCTTGCACAACTCCATGTTGACCGGGATGTTGGCCGCGCTGCTGCGGGTGAAGAAGGCGGTGATGGCGCTGCCGCGCAGGCAGGTGAAGACCAGCGGGTAAGGGTTGCGGCGCGTGTAGAGGAACACGATCAGCGGATTGCTCACCAGTGCCACGAAGAGCATGCAGCCCAGCAGTACCGCGAGCAGTTGGGCGTAGTCGGCCAGGGCGCTCATGCCGGTGGAGGCGAAGGTGTTGGCGACCAGTCCGAAGATGCCCAGCGGAGCCAGGCGAATCACCCAGCGGACCAGGCCGGAGACCGCATCCGACAGATCGGCCAGCGAGCGGCGCGTGGTGTCGCTGGCGCGGCGCAGCAGCAGGCCGAGCCCGACGGCCCAGGCCAGGATGCCGATGAAGTTGGCATCGGTCAGGGCGTGGATGGGGTTGTCCACCGCGCTCATGGCCAGGTTGCGCAGGATCTCGGCGACGCCGGTCGGCGGCGTGCCATCGGCCCGTGGGGCGTCGATGATCAGCGAGGTCGGGAACAGGAAGCTCGCCGCCACCGCGATCAGCGCGGCCACCAGCGTGCCGATCAGGTAGAGCATCAGCACGCCGCGCACCTGGGTCGGTTGGCCACGCTGGTGGCTGGCGATGGCCGCCATCACCAGCACGAAGACCAGAACCGGGGCGACCGCCTTGAGCGCGCCGATGAACAGATCGCCGAGAATGGCGACCGACGGCGCGATCGACGGCGCCAGGGTGGCGAGGAGCAGGCCGGCCGCGATCCCGATCAGGATCTGGGGGATGAGCCCGATACGGGGCAGAAGCGAGGAAGCGGTGCGGGTGTCGGAACTGGCGGACATGACTCTCTCTTGGGGTTGCCGAGGCGGCTTGGCCGCGAAGGGCGGCATTCTATCACCGCTGCTTCCGTCGAACTTCTCGAAAAACCTGTCCGTAGCTCAGTCTTTAGTGTCATTCACCCATATCCGGCGGAGCGGGCGGTGAAAAAACGATGCGCTGTGGACGGGCGAGAGTGGTTACTCGCGACAGTATCGTCAGCGCCGCCAGAATGCCGGTGTGAACAGCACCAGGATGGTGAAGATCTCCAGTCTTCCGAGCATCATCGCCAGCACCAGGATCCACTTGGCGGCGCTGGGGATGTCGCCGTAGTCGGTCGAGACATCGCCCAGTCCCGGGCCCAGGTTGTTGAGCGCTGAGCCGATCGCCGACCATGCCGTCACCTGGTCGAGGCCGGTTGCGAGCAGGGCCAGCAGCATCACCACGAACAGCATCATGTAGACGGAGAAGAAGCCCCAGACCGCCTCTGCGACGCCCTCGGAGATGCGCATCCTGCCGACCTTGACGGCAAACACGGCGTTGGGGTGGATCAGCCGGTGAATCTCGCGGATGCCCTGCTTCAGGATCAGCAGGATGCGGATCACCTTCATGCCGCCACCGGCCGAGCCCGAGCAGGCGCCGACGAAGGCCGCCATGAACAGCATGATCGGCAGCACCCCGGGCCACAGGGTGAAGTCGGCCACGCTGAAGCCCGAGGTGGTCGCCACCGAGACCGCCTCGAACAGCCCGTGTCGGATGCCGGTGGCGTCGTGATAGGTGCCGGTGGCGAACAACGTGATCACGGTGATCACGATCAGCAGGCCCAGGAAGGTGACGAAGAAGCGAAACTCCGGATCGCGGATGTACTGCAGCAGGCGCCGTTCCCGCCATACCGCGAAGTGCAGGCCGAAACTGACCGAGGAGACGACCATGAAGAAGACGCAGATCATCTCGATGGTGGCACTGTTGAAGTGCGCGATGCTGGCGTCGTAGGTGGAGAACCCGCCGACGGCCACGGTGGCGAAGCTGTGGCCGATGGCGTCGAACCAGTTCATCCCCGCTCCCCAGTAGGCCAGCGCGCAGACGACGGTGAGGATCACGTAGATGTACCACAGCGCCTTGGCCGTCTCGGTGATCCGGGGCGTCAGCTTGGAGTCCTTCAGCGGGCCGGGGATCTCGGTCCGATAGAGCTGCATGCCGCCGATGCCCAGCGTCGGCAGGATCGCCACCGCGAGCACCACGATCCCCATGCCGCCCAGCCACTGCAGCTGCTGGCGGTAGAAGCGGATCGAGGCCGGCAGATGGTCGATGCCGCTGAGCACCGTGGCACCGGTGGTCGTGAGGCCGGAGAAGGATTCGAACACCGCATCGGTGAACGACATCGATGGCGCATCGGAGACCATGAACGGGATCGTGCCGAACAGCCCGAGAACGCTCCAGAACAGCACCGTGATGATGAAGCCGTCACGCGTACGCAGTTCGCGCTTGGCACGACGGTTGGGCCAGTAGAGCAGTGCGCCGGTGACGATCGAGATCGCCATGCCGGCGCCGAAGGCGTGCCAGTTGCCGTCGTGGAAGATCCGCGCGATGACCATCGGCGGCACCATGGTCAGGCTGAACACCATCAGCAGCAGCCCGACGATGCGGAGAATCACCAGTAGGCTCACGCGGCGTCCCCCACCGGTCGGGACGGGCAGGCGGTGTCGGATGAATGAACCATCAGAAGAAGGTCAGGCCGACCTGGAACAGCCGCTCGACGTCACGAATGCGTCGCTTGTCGACCACGAACAGGATCAGGTGGTCGCCGCTCTCGATCATGACGTCGTCGTGGGCGATCAGCACTTCCTTGCCCCGGACGATGGCGCCGATGCTGGTGCCGCTGGGCAGGTCGACCTCGCCGATGGCTCGACCGACCACCCGGGAGGAGCGCTTGTCGCCGTGGGCGATCGCCTCGATCGCTTCGGCGGCGCCGCGGCGCAGCGAGTGGACGTTGACGATATCGCCCCGGCGCACGTGGGTGAGCAGGCTGCCGATGGTGGTCTGCTGCGGCGAGATGGCGATATCGATCTCGCCGCCCTGGACCAGGTCCACGTAGGCGGCGTTGTTGATCAGGGTCAGCACCTTCTTGGCGCCGAGACGCTTGGCCAGCATCGACGACATGATGTTGACCTCGTCGTCGTTGGTGAGCGCGCAGTAGATGTCGCAGTCCTCGATGTTCTCCTCGAGCATCAGGCGCTTGCTGGTGGCGCTGCCGTGCAGCACGACGGTGCGGTCGAGCTTCTCGGAGAGCGCGCCGCAGCGGCCGAGATCGTGCTCGATGATCTTGACCTGATGCTTGTGCTCCAGCGTCTCCGCCAGGCGTTCGCCGATGTTGCCGCCGCCGGCGATCAGCACCCGCCGGAAGTCGCGGTCGACCTTGCGCAACTCGCCCATGACGGTACGGATATCGCGGCGCGCGGCGA
Source organism: Salinicola sp. (assembly GCF_982684285.1). NCBI lineage: Bacteria > Pseudomonadati > Pseudomonadota > Gammaproteobacteria > Oceanospirillales > Halomonadaceae > Salinicola > Salinicola sp. Next base: position 8,655 of record NZ_CEXLVS010000084.1, read on the forward strand.
TGAAGAAGACTTCGTCGTCGGCCTCGATGACGGTGTCGCCGGTGGGGATGATCGGGCGGTCGCGACGATAGATCGCGGCCACGCGGGTATCGATGTTCGGCATATGGCGACGCAGGAAGCCGAGCTCCTGCCCCACCAGCGGACCGCCGTAGTAGGCCTTGACCGCCACCAGCTGGGCCAGGCCGCCGGCGAAATCGAGCACCTGCAGCGCGCCGGGATATTCGATCAGGCGGCGGATGTGGTCGGTGACCACCTGCTCGGGGCTGATCAGCACGTCCACCGGGATGGCGTCGTTGGAGAACAGGCTCTTGCGCGTCAGATAGGCGGTCGAGCGCACGCGACCGATCTTGGTCGGCGTTCGGAACAGCGTGTGGGCCACCTGACAGGCGACCATGTTGATCTCGTCGGAGCTGGTCACCGCGATCAGCATGTCGGCGTCTTCGCCGCCGGCCTGACGCAGAATGTTGGGGTAGGATGCGGTACCGATCACCGTGCGGATATCGAGACGATTCTGCAGCTCGCGCAGTCGCTCCTCGTTGATATCCACCACCGTGATGTCGTTCTCTTCATTGGCCAGATGTTCTGCCAACGTACCGCCGACCTGACCGGCACCCAGAATAATAATTTTCATGCCAAACCATCACGGAAATACAGCGTACCGCCTGCCAGTTTACCCGGCCCCGGAGGATCGGAACGAAACCCGCCCGGCACCGAAATCAGCGCGTAGCATAACGAGCCGGGCCTCCGAATGACAGGACCGCGGACGACATCCCGTCCGCGGTCGCCGGCTGCGCCGGTCAATCCAGCGAGACACCCACCTTGATGGTCACCTGCCAGTGGGCCAGCTTGTCGTCCTCGAGGTGGCCGCGAGTCTCGGTGACCTCGAACCAGCGCATGCCGTGCAGCGTCTTGCCGGCTTTCTGCAGCGCGTTCTGGACGGCGTCCTCGATGCTGGTGGGAGAAGAACCGGTCAGTTCGATCTGCTTGTAGACGTGGTCGCTCATGAGACAGCTCCTTGGTTGGAAAGGCCCCGGCGATCATCGCCGGTAGCCGATGGCCCCTGGATTCCGTGGGGCGTCGGGAAATGTCCGGGGCAACGACAAGGCTCGAGTCGCTGACGGTGCGCGGCCTGTCGATGATGCCTGGAACGGGCACGGCTCAGGCGTCGACGATCGCGATGCCCAGGGCCGAGAGCCGCTGCCGGGTCTCGTCGTCGGTCTCGAAGGTGACGGGGCGCGTCAACGACCACAGGAAATGGGTGTTGAAGCCCGCCGCTACCGCGTCCTCGGCGGTCCACAGCACGCAGACGTCCCGTGCCAGCCCGCAGAGATAGACGTCGGTGACGCGCCGGTCGCGAAGCCAGCCGGCGAGGCCGGTGGCGGGGCGGTGGCCGTCGGGGCCGACGTTGTTGCGAAAGGCGCTGTAGGAGTCGATGCCGGGATCGGTACCCTTGCGGATGATCGCATCGCAGCAGGACCAGTCGATGGCCGGGTGCAGGGCCGCGCCCTCGGTGCGCTGGATGCAGTGATCCGGCCACAGGGTCTGGGAGTGGCCGTAGAGGTCGATCGCCTCGAAGGGCTGGTGTGGCGGATGGCTGGAGGCGAACGAGACGTGTCTCGTCGGGTGCCAGTCCTGGGTGGCCACCACGTGGGCGAAGGCGTGCTGGGCGAGCAGCCACTCCAGCCCCAGCAGGATCTCGTCGCCCTCGGCGCAGGCCAGCGCGCCGCCCGGCATGAAGTCCGGCTGGACGTCGACGACGATCAGGGCGCTGTGCGGGGCGACGCCACCGAGTGCCAGCCCGGCGGGCTGCGTCTCGGTGATCGCCCTCTCGGTGGTCTGCGTCTCGGTAGTCTGCGTCTCGGTGGTCTGAATAGTATCGATGACCTCGTTGTCAGGCACGACGGGCGCTTCCCGGATGGCGGATTCCTCCTCAGTATCGAAGGCGGGCGGGGATGTCGCAAGTGCGGCCCGCCCCGATGTGTCGTGGTCGACATCGGGGCGTCGCGCTACCCCGATGGCGTGGCTGTCGCAATGGGGGCGGCGGAGAGACGATCAGGCTTGCTTGCGCAGCCGGGCGTAGAAGAAGCCGTCGTGGCCTGTCGGTACCGGCAGCAACTGCCGGCCGTGGCCGGCCGGTCGGCCCCAGTCGAGATCGCGGGGCGTATCGGCGATGGCATCCGGCGTGCGCGCCAGGAACGCGTCGATCTGGGCGTCGTTCTCCGCCGGCAGCACCGAACAGGTGGCGTAGAGCAGGACGCCGCCCGGCGCGAGCCGGGTCCACAGCGTCTCCAGCAGGCGCGATTGCAGCGCTGCCAGTTCGGCGATGTCGCTGTGGCGCCGGGTCAGCTTGATATCCGGATGGCGGCGAATCACGCCGCTGCCGGAGCAGGGGGCATCGAGCAGGATCGCATCGTACGGCTGGCCGTCCCACCACTCGCTGTCGGCTTTCGGGTCGCTAGCATCGGCAGCCCGAAGCCTGGCGTCGAGACCCAGTCGCTGCAGCGTCGACGCGACCCGCTTCAGGCGCGACGGGTCGATGTCCAGCGCGGTGAGTTCGGGGGCGAAACGTTCGAGCAGGTGGGCCGTCTTGCCGCCGGGGGCGCTGCAGGCATCGAGCACGCGTTTACCTTCGGTATCGCCGAGAACCGGCGCCAGCAGATCGGCACAGAGCTGGGCCGATTCGTCCTGGACGCTGATGTCGCCGTCGGCGAAGCCGGGCAACTGGGTCACGTCGCAGGCGGTCGCCAGTCGAACGCCGTCTTCGGCGAATTCGCAGGGTGTCGCGTCGAGCCCCGCGGTCTCGAGCCGTTTCAGGTAAGCCTCGCGGGTGACGCGACGCCGGTTGACGCGCAGCGTCATCGGCCCCGCCTCATTGTTGGCCTCGCAGATCGCGCGCCAGTCGTCAGGCCAGGCATCGCGGAACTCCAGCAGTAGCCACGCGGGATGCCACAGTGCGACCGGCGCGTCCTTGTCCACCTTGGCCTGCAGCGCCACCGACTCGCGCGGGAACCGGCGCAGGCAGCCATTGAGCACTTTCGTCGCCCACCCCTTGCCGAGCGCGCGCGCGGCGCCCGCCGTTTCGCTGACGGCGGCATGGGGCGGTACGCGCATATGGAGGATCTGGTACAGCCCGATCAGCAGCAGCGCCTGGATGTCGGTATCGCGCTGCTTCATGGGTTGGCGCAGCAGCTGGCCGGCCAGGGCATCGAGGCGTGGATGGGCGCGGCAGACGCCGTAGCAGAGCGCCTTGACGAAGCCTCGGTCGCGCTCCTTGATCACGCTGGCGGCCAGGTCGGCATCGAGACCGGAGAGCGACCCCTTGCCATCGAGCACCGGTACCAGCAGTCGCGCGGCAAAGGCGCGGGTATCGCCAGGATTCATCGGTCGGCTTCCTTGGGCTGGCCCAGGCGCTGGCCGGGGCTGAGACGGGGATGGTTGGCGTTGAGCAGGTCGCGGGCCGCGAGCGGCTTGCCGCCCGGCATCTGCAACTGCGTCACGCGCAGGACGTCGCGGCCGTCATCGCCACAGGCGATGCGGATCGCGCCCGCGTCGGGTTCGAGCAGCGTGCCTGGCACGGTGTCCTTGCCGCTGGCTTCGGTTTCCGGGGTCGCGAACCATAGCCGCAGTGGCTCGCCGTCGAGCCGGGTCCAGGCCACCGGCCAGGGGTTGAAGGCGCGAATCCGGCGCGACAGCGCCGCCGCCGGCTGGCGAAAATCGAGCTCCGCCTCGGGCTTGGAGAGCTTGCTGGCGTAGGTGACCCCGGACGTTGGTTGGGGCGTGGCGCTCAGGCCACCCTCGGCCAGCGCATCGACGCCCTCGACCAGTGTCCGGCCGCCGAGCTCGGCAAGGCGATCATGGAGGTCACCGCCGGTGGTGGTTGCGTCGATGGGGGTCCGTTCGATCAGCAGCATGTCGCCGGTGTCGAGACCGGCATCCATCTGCATCAGGGTGATGCCGCTCTCGCTGTCGCCGGCCTCGATGGCGCGCTGGATCGGCGCCGCGCCGCGCCAGCGCGGCAACAGCGAGGCGTGCACGTTGAGACAGCCCAGCCGGGGAGTGTCGAGCACCGGCTGCGGCAGCAGCAGGCCATAGGCGACCACGATCATCACGTCGGCACCGAAGTCGGCCAGTCGTTGCTGGGCGTCCTCGTGCTTGAGGCTGAGCGGCTGTTCCACCGGCAGATCGTGCTCGAGCGCCAGGGTCTTGACCGGGCTGGGCGTGAGCTTGCGACCCCGGCCGGCGGGGCGGTCCGGCTGGGTGTAGACGCCAACCACCCGATGGCGGGAGGCGAGCAGCGCCTTCAGGCTCTCGGCGGCGAAGTCGGGCGTACCGGCGAAGACGATCCGCAGCGACTGCCCTTCACGATGAGGCATTCGATAGGTTCCTGATGCTTGAAGATGAACGATGCCCGGGAATGACGAAAGGCCGGCGGCGCGGGGACGGCCGGCCTTGGAAAGCCCGGGGGGCGACGAGGCAGGCGATCAGGCTTCCTGCTTCTGGCGCTTCTGCATCTTCTTGAGAATGCGGTCGCGCTTGAGCGGCGACAGGTAGTCGACGAACAGTACGCCTTCCAGGTGGTCGCATTCGTGCTGGATGCAGTGGGCCAGCAGGCCGTCGGCGTCCAGTTCGTAGCCGTTGCCGTCGCGATCGGTCGCCTTGAGATGAACGCGCAGCGCCCGCGGTACCTCGGCGTAGTAGTCGGGTATCGACAGGCAGCCTTCCTGCAGCGGCTCGCGCTCGTCGTCCAGCGGCTCGTAGCTCGGGTTGATCAGCACCAGCGGATCGTTGCGGTCGTCGCTGACGTCCATGACGATCACGCGCTGGTGAACGTCGATCTGCGTCGCTGCCAGACCGATGCCGGAGGCGTCGTACATCGTCGCCAGCATGTCGTCGACCAGGGTGCGGATGCCGTCGTCGACCTGATCGACCGGCGCGGCCTTGGTGCGCAGGCGCGGATCGGGGTATTGAAGAATGGTTCTGATGGCCATAGTCGTTTTGCGTGCCTATCGGCATGAGTGGCGTTAACTCACTATTGTAGATCGACAGCGTCGGCGGGGAAACCGCCGCGCCGGTTCGAGGTGCGCGAGCGACGATCCCCGGGGCGCCGGACCCTCAAGTCCGGCGCTGCGGCGCCGATCTATGCAGCAATACCTCGAGGGAATCACCGGTGGGACGACGCCAATGATCAGTCTGGAGAGGGCGCGGCCGCGCCGGGGGCGCGCCATGATGTGGCGCTGGCTGCTGGCCGGCGGCGTGAGCATGATGGTGGCGCTGCCGACTCCGGCATGGGCGCTGTCGCTCAAGGCGGACGCGCCCGCCCGGTACACCGTGCGCGAGGGCGACACGCTGTGGGGAATCGCCTCGCGCTTTCTCGATTCGCCGTGGCAGTGGCAGGCGCTGTGGCGACAGAATCCGCAGCTGTCCTCGCCCCAGAAACTCTATCCCGGCGACCTGCTCAGACTCGACGCTGGCGCACCCCGGCTCTCCCTGGAGCGCGGGCGCGGCCAGACGGTGCGGCTCTCGCCAGGCGTGCGCCGGGCGCCGGCGCGGGATGCCGTGCCGGGTCTGCCGCTGGATTGCATCAAGGTCTTCCTCGACGCCTATCAGATCGTCGATCCCGCCATTCTCGATGACGCGCCGACGGTCGTTGCCGGGCAGTCGCAGCGGCTGCTGAGTGGCGCCGGCGACACGCTCTACGCGCATGGAGCCCTGCCGCCCGTGGGCACGACACTGGGCGTCTATCGGCCGGGAACCGATTATCGGATTCCCCTGCCGACCGCTGCCCCCCGTCAGGCGGCGCAACAGCCGGAGGCCGGGGCGCCGCCCGGTCAGGAGGCGCTCGGCCGGACGCTGCGCGGGCTGGAGCTGCGGCGGCTCGGACACGCCAAGGTGGTTCGAAGCGTGAACGAAGTCGGCGAACTGGAAGTACAGGACGCGGTCCAGGAGATCCGCAGCGGCGACTATCTGCTGGCGCTGACCGAAGGCGGCATCGCGACTCGGTTCCAGCCGCGGGCGCCCGGGACACCGGTGGTCGCGACGATTCTTTCCGTCCCGGCCGGAGTGCGTTTCATCGGTCGCTACGATGTGGTGGCGATCGACCGCGGTCGCGCCGACGGACTCGAGACCGGGCACGTGCTGCAGGCGATGCGTCAGGGCGAACGCGTGCATGACGACAGTCGCGATGCCTGGGTGACGCTGCCGGATAGCGAGGCAGGGGCCGTGATGGTCTTCCGCGTCTTCGAACACCTGAGCTACGCCCTGGTCATGCGGGCGTCCCAGCCGCTGGCGGTGGGAGATCGCCTCGTCGTACCGCGCGATCTTCGCGAGGCGGTGGCCATGGGAGGGGCGCCTTGAGCGCTGCATCGACGGCGGCGGCGTGCCGCCAGGCCGGCGAGTGCTCGCGGTGAGCCCGACGCTGCGCGACTGGCTGGCACTGAACGCGCTCCCCGGCCTGGGCCCGGTCCGGCTGGCGCCGCTGATGCGGCGATGGCGCGAGGGGGGCGACCTGGCATGGCCGCAAGGCTGGCTGGCAGCGCTACCCGCCAGCCTGGCCCAGCCGCTGCGGCTGTGGCTGGAACACCCCTCGCGTAGCCCGATCACGCCGGCAGTCGACGCGGCGATCGAGTGGGAGCGTGCCGACCCGCGGCGTCATCTGCTCCATCCCGGTCATCCGGTCTGGCCCGCGCTGCTGACCCAACTGCCGGACCCGCCGACGGTGCTGTG
>NZ_CEXLVS010000085.1:0-15335 GCF_982684285.1 Salinicola sp.
CAAGTCGACGCCGCGGAAGATGTCGGTGCTGCCGCGGGAGAAGTGCAGGTCCTTGACCTCGACCATAATCGGATCGTCCATGCAGCATCCACCAATCTAATGAGATCAATTATCGAACATTGTATCCTAACCTTGGCGTCAGCGACCAGCCATCTCCCTGCCGTGAAAATCACCACCGCAGGAAGGACGAATCGCCGGCCGATCAAAGGTATACTGCCGCCATTGAAGCATTCCGGACACGGGACCTCGAAGCATAGCGACAGCAGGCATTTGGACGTCATGCCCGACTTCTTCGTTCCATCCATCATCATCGGGGAGCCTCGACCGAGACCATGAGCGACATCGCCGCGCTAGATTTCCGCGCCAGCGCCAGGCGCACGTTGACCCTGGAACAGCAAGCCATCGGAGAGCTCGTGTCGAAGCTCGACGACTGCTTCGATGAAGCCTGCGAGCTGCTCCTCGAATGCCGAGGCCGGTTGATCGTCACCGGCATGGGCAAGTCGGGCCACATTGCGCGCAAGATGGCGGCGACCCTCGCCAGCACCGGCTCGCCGGCTTTCTACGTACACCCGGGCGAAGCCAGCCACGGCGATCTCGGCATGATCACCGGCGACGACGTCGTCATCGCCCTGTCCAACTCAGGCGAGACCCAGGAAATCACCGGCCTTCTGCCGCTGTTCAAGCGTCTCGGCGCGCCACTGGTCAGCCTTACCGGACGCCCCGATTCCACACTAGCGCGCTACAGCGACGTCCATATCGACGTCGGCGTCTCTCGCGAAGCCTGTCCTCACGACCTGGCACCCACCTCTTCCACCACGGCCGCGCTGGCGATGGGCGACGCCCTGGCGCTGGCGCTGCTCGAGGCGCGGGGGTTCAGCGCGGAGGATTTCGCGCTCTCCCACCCTGGCGGCACCCTCGGCAAGCGGCTGCTGCTGCGAGTCGCGGATCTCATGCACGAGGGCAACCGCCTCCCCAGCGTGCCGGCCGGCAGCCCGCTGCGAGAGGCGTTGCTGGAGATGACGCTAAAGGGCATGGGGTTCACCTGCGTCGTCGATGAACGCGGCATGCTGGTCGGTGTCTATACCGACGGCGACCTGCGTCGCACGCTCGATCAGCGTGGCGATTTCGCGCTGCTGCGGGTGGACGACGTCATGACCCGCGGCGGCAAGACGGCCTCCCCCGACATGCTGGCGGCGGAGGCCGTGAGGATCATGGAGGACAACCGAATTACCGCCCTGGCGGTCGTGGAGGACGGTTCGCCAGTGGGCGCCCTGCACATGCACGACCTGTTGAGAAGCGGCGTCATCTGAGGCGCCGCTCGACACCCGTCGTCCCGCGATGTCGACCGTGCCATCCGACGACAGGCGTGAGGCACCCGGAACCTTCGATCACGACACGCACAATCAATACGAGGAGATAACGTGGCCAAAACAGCCAGATTCCAGTCTCCCTGGTGGCGACGCCTCGGCCTGCTGGTCCTGCTGCTGGTCCTGGGGGCTGGTCTGACCTACCTGGATCAGCGCGGCGAGAACGATCAGGAGCCCGTCATCGGCAACACGGTCGGCGAGCCCGACTACTATCTCGAGGATGCCAGCATGACGCGCTTCGATGAACAGGGTCGCGCCTATCAGCGACTGGAGACGCCACGGCTGGTACACACGCCGTCCGACGACATCATCCGCACCGAAGCGCCCCATGGCTATCTGACCGACGACCAGCAACGCCAGTGGCAGGTGACCAGCCAGACGGGGCGACTGAGCCGCAGCGGAGAACAGTTGACGCTCCAGGGCGACGCACGCCTGGTTCAGCCGGAGCAGGCGTGGAGCCTGGAAACGCAGACGCTGCACTACGACAATCGCGAAGCCCACGCCTGGAGTGACACGCCTTCCGTGTTGCGTCAGCATAATCAGAGCATGCGCGGGAACCGCTTCGATGCCTGGATCAACGAAGATCGTATGCGCTTGACCGACAACGTGCAGGGACGCCTGCCACAGCAATCTGAGGATCAAGGATCATGAGGCGAGAAATCGGCCAACTCCTGGTGCTGACCGCGCTGGGCTTCACCAGTCTTCCGACCGTCGCGCTGGAGAGCGATGCCAGTGCACCGATAGAAATCGCCGCCGATCAACTCGAGCTGGACGATCGCCAGGGCACTGCCGTCTACACGGGCGGCGTCGACATGCAGCAAGGCAGCATGCATCTCAAGGCGGCACGCGTCGATATCCAGCGCGGCAACAACGGCCAGGTCAGCCAGGTCACGGCCAAGGGCGGCGGTGGCGAGCGTGCCTACCTCGAACAGAAGCCTGCGCCCGATCAGGAGATCGTCAAGGGCTGGGGCGATACCGTGGTCTATCACGCCGCCGAACGACGGGTGGAGCTGATCGGCAACGCTGAGCTGCACCAGGCCGGCGACACCTTCGACGGCGCCTATGTCGAGTACTATCTCGACTCGCGACGCGTCCAGGCCCGCTCCGCCCAGAATGGCGACGGAAGCGGCGACGGCCGCGTCCGCATGACTCTCACGCCGCGCGATTCGTCCCAGTGACGGTCGAACCATGACCCGGCATCGTTTCGAGCCGTCGCGCGGGGCGTGACCGCGACATCACCCCCCGGCGCGCAGCCACAAGGATCGTATTCATGAAAACGCTAACGGCCGCCAACCTTGCCAAGAGCTACAAGGGACGCCGAGTCGTCCACGACTTCAGCCTGACGCTGCGGCAAGGCAGTATCGTCGGCTTGCTGGGACCGAATGGCGCCGGCAAGACGACGTCCTTTTACATGATCGTCGGCCTGGTCAAGGCCGATGCGGGTAGCGTCCACATCGACGACATGGATCTCAGCCGCGCGCCGATGCACGACCGGGCACGAGCCGGCATCGGCTATCTGCCGCAGGAGGCCTCGATCTTCCGCAAGCTGAGCGTCGCCGACAACATCATGGCGATCCTCGAGACGCGCAAGGATCTGGATCGCGCCGGGCGGCGCGAACGGCTGGAACAGCTGCTCGGCGATTTCCACGTCGACCATATTCGCGACAACCTGGGCATGAGCCTCTCCGGCGGCGAGCGCCGGCGCGTCGAGATCGCCCGCGCCCTGGCCACCGAGCCGGCATTCGTCCTGCTCGACGAACCGTTCGCCGGTGTCGACCCCATCTCGGTCGGCGACATCAAGAGCATCATCCGCCAGTTGCGCGACCGCGAGATCGGCGTCCTGATCACCGACCACAACGTGCGCGAGACGCTCGACATCTGCGATAACGCCTACATCGTCGGTGACGGCCAGATCATCGCCGAGGGCCGCCCCCAGGCCATTCTCGAAAACCAGCGCGTTCGCGAGGTCTATCTCGGCCACGAGTTTCGCCTGTAGCCCCTGCCCTTTTCGTCATGCCATCGGTTGCCGCTCCTTCGGAGCCCACACTGATGGCATGTTTCTTGCATAAAGCGTTGCATATCGCCATCGCAGCCAGTAACGTTGTGAGCCTTCCTCCGTTATCGTGACGATCGCTTTTCCATGTCCATGAAGCCCTCGCTGCAACTCAGGGTCGGCACGCAGTTGACCATGACGCCACAGCTCCAGCAGGCCATTCAACTGCTTCAGCTGTCGACGCTCGACCTGCGTCAGGAAATACAGCAGGCGCTGGAATCCAATCCCATGCTGGAAATGGAAGAGCCCTATTCGGAGCAGGAGACCCAGGACGCCACGGAAGACGAGTGGGCCAATGACATTCCCGACGAACTGGCCCTCGACAGCGACTGGAGCGATACCTACCAGGACGCCCATGTCGGCTCTCCGGGCAGCGCGAGCGGTAGTGAGGAAGCCCCGGACTTCGACCGTAACGCGGCTGTCACGACCCTTCGCGACCACCTGCTCTGGCAGCTGGCGATGGGCGATTTCGACGACCGCGAGCTGGCACTGGGAGAGTGCCTGATCGACGCCATCAACGACGATGGCTATCTGGCGGAGTCACTGGACGACCTGGCGGCGAGCCTGCGCGAGCAGCGCGGGGAGAGCGTCAGCACGGCCGATCTCGAGCACACGCTCATGCGCCTGCAACAGTTCGATCCCACCGGCGTCGGCGCTCGCAACCTGCGCGAGTGCCTGCTGCTTCAACTCGGCACGCTGGACGACGACACCCCTCTGCTCCCCCAGGCCAAGCGTCTGGTGCGCCAGTTCCTCGAAGCCCTGGCCGGCAACGATCGACGACTGCTCAAGCGCCGCCTGCGTCTCGAGGAGGAGGAGCTCGATAGCGTCATCGCCTTGATCCGGACGCTGGAGCCGCGCCCGGGCCAGCGCTTCGACACCAGCCGCGATGACTACGTGATCCCCGACCTGGTTGCCACGCCCTCTCGCGATGGCTGGCGCATCGAGCTGAACGCCGAGACCCTGCCGCGCCTGCGCATCCAGCCCGACTACGCCGCCCTGATCAAACGGGCGGACAAAAGCGATGACAACACCTTCCTGCGCCAACACCTGCAGGAAGCCCGCTGGCTGATCAAGAGCCTCTCCAGCCGAAACGACACGCTGCTCAGGGTGGGCCGGGAGATCATGTCGCGCCAGGTGGGGTTTCTCGAGCGCGGCGAAGAGGCGATGAAACCCCTGATCCTGGCCGACATCGCCCGCAGCGTCGACATGCATGAATCGACGATCTCCCGGGTCACGACCCAGAAATACATCCACACGCCACGCGGCGTGTTCGAGTTGAAGTACTTTTTCTCGAGCCAGGTCGGCGGACAGGGTGGCGACGGCGACAGCTACTCGAGCACTGCCATCCGCGCCCGCATCAAGAAATTCATCGGCGACGAGCCCCCGCGCAAACCTCTCTCGGACAGCAAATTGGTCGAATTGCTGGCCCAGTCCGATATCAGCGTCGCCAGGCGCACCGTGGCCAAATACCGTGAAGCCATGGGCATTCCGTCGTCCAGTGAACGCAAGCGCCTGGCCTGATCCCCGGGCCCGAAGTCAGTCAAGGCTCGCCATTCCGAACCAGATCGATCACGATGCCTTTGCAGTGCCCTGAAAAGGGTTACAATCAGAAGTGCCATCTGCCGCAACAGGAGTGTGTCATGCAAGTGAACGTTACCGGCCACCATGTCGAGCTGACCGACGCCCTCCGGGACTACGTCGGAGAGAAACTCGTTCGTTTGGAGCGTCACTACGACAACATCACCAACGTCCAGGTCACCCTGAGTGTCGAGAAGGAACGCCAGCAGGCGGCCTGTACCCTGCACGCGGCCGGCGGCGACATGCACGCCGAAGCCAGCGATACCGACATGTACGCCGCCATCGATTCACTGGCCGACAAACTCGACCGCCAACTGGTCAAACACAAAGAGAAGGCACAAGCCCGCGCCCAAGGCGCAGGCGCCCGTTGACGCCTGATGATGACACTGGAAAGCATTCTGCCCCCCGAGCGAACCCTGTTCGAGGTCACGGGGGGCAGCAAAAAACGTCTGCTGGAATTCTTCAGCACCTTCATCGCCCAGAACACGCCCAGCCTGGATAGCCATGAGGTCTTCAGCCGCCTGATCGGTCGCGAGCGACTGGGAAGCACGGGGATCGGCAACGGCGTTGCCATCCCCCATGCTCGCAGCCCCCATTGCAAAGGGCCGATCGCGGGATTCATGCGCCTGGAGGACGCCATCGACTTCGACGCCATCGACGGCGAGCCGGTGGACCTCGTTTTCGTGCTGCTGGTGCCGGAAGAGGCGGATGATGCGCATCTGTCGCTGCTGGCGGAAGTCGCCGGCATCATGAACCAGAGCAGCGTTCGGCAGCAGTTGCGCCAGGCCGACTCGCAGCGGGCGCTGCACGATGCGCTCGTCGATGCCATTCGCCATCACCGTGACAGCGACGACGGATAAGCGATGCAACTCGTCATCATCAGTGGCCGCTCGGGCTCGGGGAAATCGATTGCGCTGCAGGCGCTCGAGGATCTTGCCTACTACGCCATCGACAACCTCCCCGCCAACCTGCTCGCCCCGCGGATCGACGAACTGCGCAGCGCTCCGCCATCCCGGCCCAACGTGGCGGTCAGTATCGACGCGCGCAACCTGCCGGAATCGCTGGAGCGTTTTCCCATCCTGCTGGACGCGGTGCGCGGGCGCGGCATAGACACCCAGGTCGTCTATCTCACCGCCGATGCCAAGATCCTGCTCGAACGCTACTCGGCCACTCGTCGTCGCCATCCGCTGACCCGCGGCAACGACATGACGCTGGCCGAGGCCATCGATCACGAGCAAGGCTATCTCGCGCCGATTCGCCGCGTGGCCGACCTGGTGATCGACACCCAGGGGCTGTCGGTGCACGATCTCCGGGCCCGAATCGGCGAACAGGTGGCCAAGCATACCGGTGGCCGGCTGACCTTGACCTTCGAGTCGTTCGGCTTCAAACGAGGCGTGCCGCTGGACGCCGACATGGTATTCGACGCGCGCTGCCTTCCCAATCCGTTCTGGGATCCCGGGCTGCGCGCCTACGACGGCCGGGATGCCCAGATCATCGAGTTCCTCGAGTCCTATCCCGACGTCCACGCCCTGGCGGAGGACATCCACGCCTGGCTCGATCGCTGGCTGCCATCCTATCTGGCCAGCCATCGCAGTTATCTGACGGTCGCCATCGGCTGTACCGGCGGTCAACACCGCTCGGTCTATCTGATCGAGCGACTGGCACGCCATTTTCACCACGACGACGCCGATATTCGACTGCGCCATCGTGAACTGGGCATTCACACCGCTCTCCCGAGCGACTCAGCAGCGCAGCCGTCCGCACCCACAGGAAACGCAGGATCATCCGAGCGCGATGCCGACACGTGAACTTCGCCTGACCAACCGCCGCGGACTGCATGCCCGCGCCGCCACCAAACTGGTTCAATGCTGCCAACCCTTCGACGTACGCGTGGCGATCCATCACGGTAACCGCCAGGCAGACGCCGCCAACATCATGTCGCTGCTCATGCTCGCGGCACCTTGTGGCACCGAACTGGTCGTCGTCACCGAAGGCGAGGACGCGGACGCCGCCATGGACGCCATCGTCGGGCTGTTCGACGCTCGTTTTCACGAGGACGAGTAACCCACCCCGTTTATGAACAGCGTTTTCTATCCTCGTCATTTCTCTCGACGATGGTAGAATGCTCACCCTATCGCCAGTCGTTCAAGGATGACCGTTCAGGATGAGCAACAATCCCGAAAAACTGCAGCCGCGGCTGGCCAAACTCAACGAAGCCCTCGAGAGCGGCGCGCTGGATCAGGCGCGGCGCATGCTCAACCGCGGCTTGGCGCCGGTGGATGTCGCCCATCTGCTCGAATCGTCCCCGCCCAAGGAGCGCGAGATCCTGTGGGGCCTGCTGGACCCCGAGCTGCATGGCGACGTGCTGCAGTACCTGGGCGACGACGTCCAGCTCGAATTCCTCAACCGCATGGATGCGGGACAGCTACTGACGGCGACCGAAGGGCTCGACGTCGACGACCTCGCCGACCTGCTGCAGCAGCTACCCAATACCGTCATCCAGGAAGTCCTCCAGTCGATGGAGGCGCAGGAGCGCCAGCGCGTCGAAGCGGTTCTCTCCTACCCGGAGGACACCGCCGGCGGCCTGATGAACCCGGATGCGATCACCATCCGCCCGGATATCACGCTGGACGTCGTCCTGCGCTATCTGCGTCGCCACGAGCGCCTGCCGGATGCCACCGACACCCTGCTGGTGGTCACGCGTCGCGACGAGCTGATCGGCATCCTGTCGATCAACCGCCTGCTGGTATCGGATGTCTCGGTCCTGGTGCGCGAGGTGATGCAGACCGACTTTCACGCCATCCAGGCCACCGCCTCGGACAGTGACGTGGCGACGCTGTTCCAGAAGCACGACCTGATCTCGGCACCGGTCGTCGGCATCGATGGCAAACTGCTCGGCCGCATCACCATCGACGACGTGGTCGATGTCATCCGGGAAGACGCCGAGCACCAGGTCATGAGCATGGCCGGTCTCGACGAGGACGAAGACACCTTCGCGCCCGCGCTGAGGACGAGCCGCCGCCGTGCGGTATGGCTCGGCATCAATCTGGTTGCGGCGACGATCGTCTCCATCGCCATCGGTTTCTTCGAGGACACCATCCAGCAGATTGCCGCCCTGGCCGTGTTGATGCCGATCGTTTCCAGCATGGGCGGGATCGCCGGCGCGCAGACCCTGACCGTTCTGATTCGCGGTATCGCTCTGGGGCACGTCTCGGGCGCCAATGTCCGCTGGCTGCTGATTCGAGAACTGCTCGTCGGCATGACCAACGGCCTGATCTGGGCGGTGGTCGTGGGCGCGATGTCGGTGTTCCGCTTCGATGACATTCGGCTGGGCGAGATCATCGCCATGGCGATGGTCATCAACCTGACCGTGGCCACGCTGGCAGGCACCTTGATCCCGGTGATGCTGAAAAAGTTCAAGATCGATCCGGCGCTGTCCGGCGGCGTACTGCTGACGACCATCACCGACGTGGTGGGCTTCGTCGCCTTCCTCGGGTTGGCGACGGTGTTCTACCTGTAACGACATGGCGACAACGTGGCGACCGGAGACGAGCGCCGGCCAGGCAAGGAGCAGCAGATGAACTTTCACACCCGCAAATGGATCAAGCCCGAGGATCTCAACCCCAACGGATCGCTGTTCGGTGGCAGCCTGTTGCGCTGGATCGACGAGGAGGCGGCGATCTACGCCATCATTCAGCTGGGCAACGCCCAGGTGGTGACGAAATACATCTCCGAGATCAACTTCGTCGCCAGTGCCCGGCAGGGCGACATCATCGAACTGGGCATCACAGCCACCCATTTCGGCACCACCTCCATCACGCTGGAGTGCCACGTCCGCAACAAGATCACCCGCAAGAGCATCCTGACGATCGACAGGATGGTCTTCGTGAATCTCGGCGAGGACGGCGCTCCCGCGCCGCATGGCCGCACCGAGATCACCTATGTCAAGGATCGCTTCGACGCCTGAAGCCGCGAGCCGTAAGCCGTAAGCCGTAAGCCGTAAGCCAGTGTGCAAACTCCGATCTTCATCGAAATAAACGGTATTGACCTGGCCTTTCGTTTTTGACCTTTCTTAAAGCTTATGACTTACAGCTCCGGGCGAAGCCCGGGCAGCTACTGCCCCGCGATGGTCATCGAGTCGATCAACCAGCTGCCGGTCTGGATGCTGCCCCGCCGGTCGATGT
Organism: Salinicola sp.; assembly: GCF_982684285.1. Lineage (NCBI taxonomy): Bacteria > Pseudomonadati > Pseudomonadota > Gammaproteobacteria > Oceanospirillales > Halomonadaceae > Salinicola > Salinicola sp. The sequence goes on from NZ_CEXLVS010000085.1 coordinate 9,183, forward strand.
CGTCGCCGATGCCCTGGAGGCCGGCGAACATCTCGCGCAGATTGCCGGCCACGGTGAACTCCTCCACCGGGTGGGAGATCCGGCCATTCTCGACCCAGAAACCCGCCGCGCCCCGCGAGTAGTCGCCGGTCACCGGATTGAGCCCCTGCCCCATCATCTCGGTCACCATGATCCCCGTGCCCATCTGCTGCATCAGGCGCTCCAGCGAGACCGTCGGTGCCTGTATGCGAACGTTACGCGCGCCGCCCGCGTTGCCGGTGGTCTGGAGGCCCAGGCGACGCGCGCTATAGGCCGCCAGCATGTAGCTCGCCAGCTTGCCGCGATCGATGAAGACGTTGTCGCGAGTGGCCACGCCGTCACCATCGAAGGCGGCGCTCGCCATGCCACCAACCTCGCGCGGATGCTCACCGAGGGTGAACCAGTCCGGGAACAGCGTTTCGCCGAGCTGGTCGCAGAGAAACGACGACTCGCGGTAGAGCGCGCCACCGGCGATGCTGTTGAGCAGGTTGCCGACCAGCCCGCGAGCCATGTCCGGCGCCAGCAGCACCGGGAACCGCCCGGTCCTGGGCCGCTGCCCGCCCAACCGGCTCAGTGTCCGCTCGGCGGCGCTGATACCCACCGACTCGGGGCTTGCCAGATCGCCGGCCCTGCGCGCCGTGGTGAAATCGTGATCGCGCTGCATGCCATCGCCGCTGCCACCGATCAGCAGACAGGAGAGCGAGTGCCGAGTGCCGCGCTTGCTGCCCAGGAAACCATGGCTGTTGGCGTAGACCGTGACCACCTCCGACGAGGACAGACTCGCCCCCTCGGAGTTGGTGATGCCAGTGCGCTCGCGGCCGGCGTTCTCGCAGCGCAACGCCAGCTCGACCGCCTCGTCGGTGCTCAGCGCCCAGGGATGGTGGAGGTCGAGATCCGGCAGCTCGGTCGCCATGAGCGACGCATCGGCGAGCCCCGAGGCCGGGTCCTCGCCGGTATAGCGCGCGATCGAGATCGCCTTCTCCACCACCGCACGAATCGAGGCGTCACCGGCGTCCGAAGAGGAGGCGTTGCCCTTGCGGTTGCCCACGTAGACGGTGACCGCGATGCCTTGATCGCGGGAGAGCTCCACGGTCTCGATCTCGCCCAGACGCACGCTCACGCCCAATCCCTGATCGACGCTGGCACCGACCTCGCAAGCGTCTGCGCCAAGTTGCCTGGCCAGTTCCAGCGCCATGCCGGCGCGCTCCTCGAGGCGCGATTGCTGCGCCTCGGCGTTGAAAGCTTGACTCATTTGAGACTCCTGATGCTTGAAACTCCGCCCACCGGGGATACCGATCGAGCGCAGCCTGGGTCGATTCGAATTCTGGACGTGGCTCTCTCCACGCCCCCGACCGACAAGAGGCGTTGGCGAGGCGATTCGCGCTGATATACTACGGCCCTCACTCGACGCATTGGGTAAACCATGGCTAACGATTCGGACAACGATACGGCTTTCGACCACGACGCACCTCCCAGCAAGAGCCAGATCAAACGGGAGATGCAGGAGCTGCAGGCCCTGGGCGAGCGTATCATCGCGCTGGACCCCGCCGTGCGCGCGCGGTTGCCGCTCTCCGAGGAAATGCTCGCTGCCGTCGAGGAGACCGGCCGCATCCGCTCCCACGAAGGACGCCGTCGCCACATGCAGTACGTCGGCAAGGTCATGCGCAAGGAAGACCGCGAGGCGATCCGGGCCGCCTTCGAGGAGATCGCCCATGAGCTTGTCCAGCGCAACGCGGCGTTCCACCGTCTCGAACGGCTTCGTGACCAGCTGATCGAGAACGATGACGCACTGGAGCCCTTCATCGAAGCGCACCCCCATGTCGACCGCCAGTCGCTGCGCCAGTTGATCCGCAACGCCCGCAGCGAGAGGCAGCGCGACAAGCCGCCCGCCAGCTCCCGCAAGCTGTTCCAGCTGATTCGCGATACCGCCGGCATGTGAGACCGGCGCTGCGCGCCTCGAAGGCGGGAGAGCGGCGCTGCGAGCCTGGAAGAGGGAATAAGGACCCCCCCCCCGGCCCCTCCCTTCTTAGGCGCTGGCCTTCCCTCCTGTTTCTTCACTCTTCCAACTAGGATTGCGTGCCACCGACGGTGATCTCGTCCAGCTTCAAGGTCGGCTGGCCCACGCCCACCGGCACGCCCTGGCCCTCCTTGCCGCAGATCCCGATACCGCTGTCCAGCGCCATGTCGTTGCCGATCATCGAGACCCGCGACATCGCTTCGGGGCCATTGCCGATCAGCGTGGCACCCTTGACCGGCGCCGTGATCTTGCCATCCTCGATCAGGTACGCCTCGGAGGCCGAGAACACGAACTTGCCGGAGGTGATGTCGACCTGGCCGCCGCCGAAGCTGACCGCATAAATACCCCGCTTGACGCTCTTGACGATCTCCTCCGGGTCGTCCTGCCCCGCCAGCATGTAGGTGTTGGTCATGCGGGGCATGGTGACGTGAGCGTAGGATTCACGGCGCGCGTTACCGGTGGGCTGCATTCCCATCAACCGCGCGTTGAGCTTGTCCTGCATGTAGCCGGTGAGGATGCCATCCTCGATCAACGGCGTGTACTGGCCCGGCGTCCCCTCGTCGTCGATGCTCAGCGAGCCGCGGCAGTCGTCGAGGGTGGCATCGTCGACGACGGTGACGCCCTTGGCCGCCACCTGCTGGCCCAGGCGGCCGGCGAAGGAGGAGCTGCCCTTGCGGTTGAAATCCCCTTCCAGACCGTGGCCCACCGCTTCATGCAGCAGGATGCCCGGCCAGCCATTGGCCAGCACGATCGGCATCTGGCCTGCCGGCGCGTCGACCGCTTCCAGGTTCACCAGCGCCTGCCGCACGGCTTCCCTGGCGTAGGTGTCGGCGACGTTGTCGTCCCGCAGGCGCTGCATGGAGTAGCGGCCGCCGCCACCGGCACTGCCGCGTTCGCGGCGCCCGTTCCTGGCGACGATCACATTGACGTTGAACCGCACCAGCGGCCGAATATCGGCGGCCAGCGTGCCGTCGCTGGCACACACGAGCACCACCTCGTGGACACCGGTCAGCGACGCGCTGACCTGGGTCACCGCGGGGTCGGCGGCACGTGCCACGCGATCCGCCTGCTTGAGCATCGCGATCTTCTCTTCGGCGCCAAGACCGCTCAGCGGATCGACACCCTGGTAACGAGACGTCGCGGTGGCGACCTGGATCGATGCCGGTTCGCGCCGCTCGCCGCTGCGCGCGATACCGGAAGCGGTGCGTCCGGTATCCAGCAGCGCATCCGGGCTGATCTGGCTGGAGTAGGCGAAGCCGGTCTTCTCGCCGGAGAGCGAGCGCACGCCGACGCCGCCATCGATGTTGTAGCTGGCATCCTTGACCTCGCCATCTTCCAGCACCCACATCTCGTGCCAGGTGCGCTGGAAGAAAAGATCGGCGTAGTCGATACCGGCGCCCATGGCGTGGCCCAGGCCAACGCTCAACGATTCCACGTCCAGCCTGCCGGGGGCCAGCAGCAGCGTCGACGCCTGCTCGAGGGCGTCACCACTCGTCTGTTTCATCGGGCTCAGTGTCATTGGGCACTTTCCAGGTTGATGTTCGGCGAGGACCAGGGGCCCTCGATGCGATAGTAAATCTGCGTTGCCCGGTCGAGCCAGCGGCCGAACAGCTGATCGACGACGAACAGGCCGATACCGACCTGCGGGGCGCCGGCCATGACCGCGACCAGCGGAAGATTCTGACTCACGGGCACGGTGATCCCGAGGCGCTGGTCCAGCGTCTGCCGATTGAGATCGACGCCGCCGGAGAGCGTGAATCGAGTGGCGGTGCCGTCGATGACGATCGGCCCCTCGGTCTGCAACCGGCCATTGTACAGCGTAGCGCTGCCCTCGATGCTATTGAAAGACGTACCGCCGCTGGTGACATCGGAAAAGTCCAGCTGCAGGCGGCGCAGCACGTTGTCCAGGTTGAAAAGCCCGACCAGTTTGGCTCCCGATGAGTGGATCTGACGCAGCCGCCCATTCTCCATGGTCGCCTGAACCCGCCCCGTCGACAGCGGCAAGGCGAACTGCCATGGGGCCCCCGGCCAGGAGAGCTGCAGCTCAGCGTCCGCACTCTCGCTGGTGACCGGCACCTGCTGGTCCAGCGCTTGGAAGGCGCTCCCCACGTTACCGCCGGTGGCGTGCACCTGGACCCGGCTCAAGCTCGCATCGCCGGAGGCCTCCCACTCGAGCGCCCCGGACAGCTTCAGCTCGCCCAAGGTGAGGGTCAGCGGGTTGACGGCGAGGCGTCTCCCGTCGGCTTGCCAGGTGGCGTCCAGCGGACCGAATTTTCGCCCCTGGCGCTCGAACTGCGAGACTCGCACGCGGCCCGCCGGCACCTTGTCGAGCCCCGAAGGCATCGCCGCGGGATGAGGGGCGGTCTCGATCTCCTCCATCAGGCTCGAAACCTGGCCCTGATCCGCCTCCTTCTCGGGCGTCAGCGCGTCCAGGTTGAGACGCTGCAGGTTGACGTCGATCGGCATCGCGGCGTCCGGCTGCCAGCTAGCCTCACCTGCGGCGATCTCGCCCGCCAGCGACAGTCGCCAGCCGTTCGACAACGGCGAGGCATCGGCCTGCAAGCCGCCGAGACAGCGACCATCCACCAGGATGCACGGCGTCGACAGCGCAATACGCTTGAGGCCGCCGCCGTCCTTGACGGGCTTCGCCTCGGGATTGCCGACATCGTCCTCGAGCGTCGTGCCAACGCGGTTCTCCACGGTAGACGCCGAATCGTCGGCCTCGAGCTCGCTCAGGGCCTTGACCCAACGCTGGGTGTCGATGCGGTTTGGCCGCCATAGAACGTACCAACCCGGCTCGCCGGGCCAGGCGGCCTGTTCGCCGGGCCACCCTTCCAGCCATACCTGCCCCTGTACCTGATCGCCCACGGTGCGCCAGCGCGCGTGCCCCCAGTTGCCCAGTGTCACCCGGCCGGTGCCGGCGGCGATATCGGCATCGATCGCCAGCGACTCGCGGGACTGCGGCGACTTCCCGAACGGCGGCGGCAACTCGATTCCCAGGCTCTCGAGATCGCTGCGCACCGTGAGGCTGGCATTGTCCTGCTGGTCGAACGTCAGATTGGCCCGATAGGGGAAAAAGCCACTCAACAGGCCGCCGACGCGAGACAGCCCGGCCCAATCCAGCAGTCCCCGTCCCAGCGCCCTGCCTTCGAGGGCAATACCGCTGGGGCCGCTCTGGCGGCCGCCGATGTTGAAGTGGGCGAGCACAGGCCCTTCGAAAGCCCTGGCCCCCAGATCCCCGGTGACATAGTCCTCGCCGTTGTCACGCCGATAGCGCAAGTCGCCGTTGATGCCACCGAGCGTCAGTTGCAGTTCGGGAAACGTCAATGACTCCGCATCGACCCGACTCTGGACGTCGACCGCCATGTCGGTCTCGACGTCGCTGTCCTCGTCCATCGGCATGTCGAGACGGAGATTGGCACTGACCGAGCCCTCGCTCTGCCAGAGGCCGAAGGTCTTGCTCATGGTATCCAGCGGGGCGTGGGCGAGGAAGTCCAGCACGCCGGCCGTGCTGCCGTCGACGTCACCATCGACGTGCAGTGTCTTGTCGGCCAGCACAACGCTGGCATTGCGCGTCGTCAGGCCATGGCTGGTGGCATGCGTGATGTTCGCGTCCAGGTCCATGTTGTCCATCTGCAGATGACCGTAGACCTTTTCCAGCGCGGGCCACTCGGGCGCGTACTGGAGGCGCCCATCGGCCACGTCCAGCGACAGCTTGAAATAGTCGTCCGGGTTGACGAACATCTGGCCCTCCGGGGCCTCCTTGTCGCTCAGCGTGACGGAGAGCCCCAGCTTGCCCTGCTCGACGATGCCGCCAATGTCGCCGCCGAACCACTCCCGCAACTGCGCGTCGTCGATCACGCGGGTGGGCAGCCAGGAGAGTACCCGCGAGTTTCGGGCGTCGGCGTTGGCGAAATCGAGGTCGAGCAGGAAGGTACCGGGCTTGTCCTGGTCGTCATAGAGCGTCAGCCCGAATCGACCACTGGCGCTCGCGCCCCGCCATCCCGCCTTGAGATTCTCGCCGCTGACCACGGCACCCTGGCGGGTCAGTTCGAAGTCGACCTGGCCGCTGGCGCGGGAGATATCCAGCGGATCGGCGTAAACCATGGGTATCGAGA
>NZ_CEXLVS010000086.1:0-15327 GCF_982684285.1 Salinicola sp.
ACGCTGGGCGAGCACCAGCTACCGGTGAAGATCGTGGTCTACAACAACGAGACGCTGGGCTTCGTGGCGATGGAGATGAAGGCGGCGGGCTTCGTCGATGAAGTCACCAACCTGCCGGCGGCGGATTTTGCCAAGGTCGCCGAGTCGCTGGGCATGTTCAGCGTGCGCGTCGAGTCCTCGGATGCCATCGACGATGCCCTGCGTCTGGCGTTGGCGCATGACGGCCCGGCGCTGGTCGACGTGCGCACCGCCAAGCAGGAGCTGTCGATTCCGCCGCGCATCCAGGCCGAGCAGGCCAAGGGCTTCAGTCTTTACACCGTGCGCGCGGTGATGAGCGGTCGCGGTGACGAGGTGGTCGACCTGGCCAAGACCAACTGGCCGTGGCGGCGCAAGAAATAGTCAGTACCGCGTGGTGGGTGAATCGCGCGTCAGCAGCCCCGAGGCCAGCTGACGGAACGCGTCGGTGGCTCTGGCCAGCACGCCGGCATCGTCGCTGGCGGCAACCCAGAGCGCGGCGTTGAGTGCCGCGCCATTGATCAGCCGCGCTGCGGCTTCCACGTCCACCGGCTTGACGACCCCTTCCGCGATCAGCGCCTCCAGCGTCGTCATCGTCGCCAGCAGGCAGCGGTTCTGGCTCGGCCACTGGGAGGGATCTCCCAGCACCGCCGGGCCATCCAGCAGCACGATGCGCTGGATCTCCGGATCGCGCGCCAGCTCGATGTAGGCACCGCCCTCCGCCAGCAATCCCTCCCAGGCGTTCCTATGGCGCTGCCCGATCTCGTGGGCGCGAGCGGCCATCTCGCTGTCGAGCCGGTCGACGACGGCAGCGAGCAGACCCCGCTTGTCGCCGAAGTGATGGTAGAGCGCGCCACGGGTCAGGCCGGCGCGGGCAGTGAGCTCATCCATCGAGGCGCCGGCGTAGCCCTTCTCGGCGAAGGCCGCTCGTGCGGCATCGATCAACTTGGCGCGGGTCTCTTCCAGCATCTCGGCGCGACTGCGTCGGGCCATGGTGTCTCCTCTCTTCAAAGCGGACTTCACGGCCCAGAGAGTATCGCAGGGCAAAAATAAATGGCATACGCGGCGTATATTAATTTGACATACGCGGCGTATGCGTCATTAATATACGCTTCGTATGTCAATTCCCTGGCGCCCTCGCGCGTCGCACTCTCCCCAAGGAGTCAAACCATGTCGCAAGCTCAGCCTACCCAGTCGCCGCAGCCGGTCTTTCCGGCCAACCGTAGTGCACTCTACGAGAAGCACGGCTACTCGGCCGCGATTCGCTCCGGCGACCTGCTGTTCGTCTCCGGTCAGGTCGGGAGTCTGGAGGATGGCTCGCCGGAGCCCGATTTCGAACGCCAGGTCGCGCTCGCCTTCGACAACCTCAAGGCGGTGCTGGCCGCTGCCGGTTGCGGGCTGGAGGATCTCGTCGACGTCACCACCTTCCACACCGATCCGGAGCATCAGTTCGAGACGGTGCTGGCGGCCAAGTCGCGCCACTTCCCTGCGCCGCCCTATCCCAACTGGACCGCCGTGGGCGTGACCTGGCTGGCCGGGTTCGATTTCGAGATCAAGGTGGTGGCGCGAATTCCCAACAGCGGCTGATGCCCGCGGCCAGTCGCCCAGGGGGCGAGACGATCCGGCCGGCCAGGCCATGCCAGGGGAGAGAGGGGGTCAATGTGGCGAGCGTTCGAGGCGGTAGTCACGGGGCGCGACGCCCATCACTTTCTTGAACTGGCGGGAGAAGTAGTAGGGGTCCTCGTAACCCAGCCGGTTGGCCACCTGCGCGATGTTGAGATCGGTGACGTCGAGCAGATAGCAGGCACGGCTGATTTTCAGATGCTGGAACGCCTGCATCGGCGCCTGTCCGGTCAGGCGCTTGTATTCACGGATGAACTGAAATTGCGACAGGGCGCTGGTGGCCTCGACCAGTTGCGCCAGTTCGATGCGCTGGTGGATACGGGCCTGCAACCAGGCGTCGACCTGGGCCACGTCCAGCGGTGCGTGTCGTTCCCGATACTGATGCCGCAGCAGCGCCAGCAGTGACAGCAGGCTCTTGAGCCGGTTGGCGGCATGGATCAAGTGCGGGGCGCGAAAGCGGGTCGCGGTGGTGAGCAGCAGTTCCCACTCCTCGAGGATCCTGGAGTGCCTGCCGACACCGATGAGGAAGGTGTCGGCGTCTCCGAGAACGGCATCGAAGTAGGCATCGGCCTGGTGTCCGCCCAGATGGACCCAGTAGATGCTCCAGGGGTCGTGTGGATTGGCGCAGTAGCGATGGGCGACGGCACGCCGGAACAGCAGGATGTCCCCGGCGCCCACGGATACCTGGCGACCGTTCTGTTCTGCCGTGCCCGAGCCCGCCACGCAGTAGATCGCGAGGTGATCCTTGGGAGCCCGGCGGTACATGTGATGACCGGCGGCCATGGGATAGTAGCCGACGCCGTGGGGCAGGCAGTCGCCACACAGCGGATGGTTCGATAGCGACACTATCAACGGATGCGGGATCACCACCCGGCGGCCGTCGATCGTCAGGGGCCAGTGCGACGTTTCAGCCAATGGGGTGACGTCGTCTTTCGGCTGATGGCGCAACATTGTCCATCTCCCGGCAATTTCCACCATCCTAGTGCCGCTGCCAGCGTGATACCTATTAGCCATTGATCGTGCATAGCCGATCCGACCTTTCGCTAAAAAGCCTGAAGATCGAAGCCGATCGAGATGAACAAGAATTCGGCTAAAAAAGACAGTATTACAAGAAAAGAGGTGCGCCATGTTGCTCGCCAGTTTCCTCGGTCTTTTTCTAGGCCTGGCCCTGTTGGTGGTGCTAACCATGCTCGGTAATTACATGGAAGGCATTACCGGCTTCTTCATCTCCTGGTTTCCGCCCATTCTGCTGGGAGCGATCTTCGGCCAGCTCATGGGCGACAGCGGCGCCGCCCGGACGATAGCGCGGAAATCCCGGGACTGGTGCGGCGAAAAGCGCGCGATCGTGGCCGTGGTGGGCTCCGGAGGGAGAGGCGTGTTTGTGATGGGGCCGTGGATGACACCTGAAGATCCAAGCCGTTCCAGCCAAGAATGCCAAAGGAGAGAATCATGACCCGACGCTTACCGCAATTGATCGCGGGTGAGTTCGCCCCCAGCGCTACCGAGCAGTGGATCCCCGTGACCGACCCGGCTACCCAGGAGGTGTTGTGCGAGGCACCGGCGGCGACCGAGTCGGAGCTGGCCCGTGCCATCTCCTCCGCCCAGCTCGCCTTCGAATCCTGGCGCGAGGTGCCGGTGAGCGAGCGGGCGCGGCTGATGATGCGCTATCAGGCGCTGCTGAAGGAGCGTCATGAAGAGATCGCCAAGGTGCTGGCGAGGGAGACCGGCAAGACTTTCGATGATGCCAAGGGCGATGTCTGGCGCGGTATCGAAGTGGTCGAGCAGGCGGCCAACGTACCCTCGCTGATGATGGGGGAGACCGCGGAAAACGGGGCCCGCAACATCGATACCCACTCGTGGATCCAGCCGATAGGGGTATGCGCCGGGATCACCCCGTTCAACTTTCCGGCAATGATCCCGCTGTGGATGTTCCCGCTGGCCATCGCTTGTGGCAACACCTTCGTGCTCAAGCCCTCGGAGCAGGATCCGATGACGCCCAACCTGCTGGCGGAGCTGTTCCTCGAGGCCGGTGCCCCGCCGGATCTGCTGCAGGTGGTTCATGGTGGCAAGGCGCAGGTGGATCCGCGGCTGGTGAATCCCGATATTCGGGCGGTCTCCTTCGTCGGCTCGGTGGCGGTGGGCCAGCACGTCTATCGCACCGCTACCGACCACCTCAAGCGCGCGCAGTGCGTCGCCGGGGCCAAGAACCACATGGTGGTGATGCCGGACGCCGATCCTCGCCAGGTGGTCAATGCGCTGGTGGGTTCCGCCTGCGGGGCCGCCGGCCAGCGCTGCATGGCGATCAGCGTGGCGGTGTTCGTCGGCAGCGCGCGCGACTGCCTCGAGTCGCTCACCGCCGCCTTCGCCGAGCTGCGTCCCGGCGCCTGGGACGATCCCGAGGCCGCCTATGGCCCGCAGATCAGCCCTCAGGCCAAGGCGCGCATTCTCGACCTGATCGCCAAGGGCAAGGCGGAGGGCGCGACCTGCCGACTCGATGGCAGCGACTGCCAGGTCGAGGGGTTGCCCGACGGCAACTGGGTCGGTCCGACCCTGTTCACCGATGTGACGCCGGAAATGTCGATCTATCGCGAAGAGATTTTCGGGCCGGTGCTCTGCTGCGTCTGCGTCGATACCCTCGACGAAGCCATCGCGCTGGTCAACGCCAGCCCCTACGGCAACGGCACCTCGATCTTCACCGCCAGCGGGGCGGCGGCGCGGCGCTATCAACACCGGGTCGAGGTGGGGCAGGTCGGGGTCAACGTGCCGATCCCGGTGCCGCTGCCGTTCTTCAGCTTCACCGGCTGGAAGGGCTCGTCCTACGGCGACCAGCACGCCTACGGCAAGCAGGCGGTGCGCTTCTACACCGAAACCAAGACCGTCACCAGCCGCTGGTTCGACGAGGAGGCCATGGCCGGCCCCAATCTCTCGATCCAGTTGAAATGACGGCAACGCGGCGGTCGTTTTCGGTGCTTCGGGGGCTTTACCCCTTCTTGGCAGGAGTTTTACCCCTTTCAGTAGGAGCCTTACCCCTTTCAGCCACAGTCGCAACGCGGGAGACACGACATGGACATTGCATTTTTCGGTGTCGGCAACATGGGCGGTCCGATGGCCGCCAACCTGGTCAAGGCGGGTCACAGGGTCCGCGTCTTCGATCTGGTCCCGGCCCTGGTCGAGGCAGCAGTGGAGAACGGTGCCGAAGCCGCGCCGGATCCGGCGCGGGCGGTCTCCGGCGCGGAAATGGTGATCAGCATGCTGCCGTCGGCGCAGGCCGTGGAGGAGCTCTATCTCGGTGAGGCGGGCATCCTTTCGGCGATCGATCCCGCCAGCCTGATCGTCGACTGTTCGACCATCGATGCCGCCACGGCCCGCAAACTGTCGGTACTCGCGGGCGAGAGCGGGCGCACGATGATCGACGCACCGGTGTCGGGTGGCGTCGGCGGATCGCGCGCCGGGACCCTGACCTTCATCTGCGGCGGGCCGGAAGCCGCGGTCGAAAGGGCGCGCCCGCTACTGGAAGTGATGGGGCGCAACGTCTTCCGGGCAGGCGACAGCGGGGCCGGGCAGGTCGCCAAGATCTGCAACAACATGCTGCTGGCCATCCTGATGGCGGGGACCGCCGAAGCGCTGCAGCTCGGCGTCGACAACGGCCTGGATCCGGCCGTGCTGTCGCAGATCATGGCGGAGAGTTCCGGCAGCAACTGGGCCTTGAAGGTCTACAACCCCTGGCCGGGCGTGATGGAGAACGCGCCCGCCAGCAACGACTACCGGGGCGGTTTCGGGGTCAAGCTGATGAACAAGGATCTCGGTCTGGCACTCCAGTCGGCGCTGGCCAGTCGCTCCTCCACGCCGATGGGCGCCCAGGCGAGCAGCCTGTACGCCCTGCATGCCAATGCCGGCAACGAGGCGCTGGATTGCTCCAGCATTCAGCGCCTCTACGCGAGCCGAGGCGCGTGATCCCGGGGGTCAAACCACCGAGGTCATGCCGCCGTCGACGAAGACGTTCTGCCCGGAGACGAAGTTCGACGCTCCCGAGCAGAGGTAGACCAGCGTGCCCACCAGCTCCTCGACCTGGCCCCAGCGCTGCGCCGGCGTGCGCTTCTCGATCCAGGCGTTGAAATCGGCGTCCTGCCACAGCGCCTGGTTCATGTCGGTCTGGAAGTAGCCGGGCGAGAGGCAGTTGACCTGGATGCCGTAGCGCGCCAGGTCCGCCGCCATGCCCTGGGTCAGCAGCGCCACGCCGCCCTTGGAGGCGGCGTAGGGGACGATGGTCTCGCGGGCGAGCTTCGACTGCACCGAGCCGATGTTGACGATCTTGCCGCTGCCGCGTTCCGACATCGCCGGGCTCACCGCCTTCGACACATAGAAGGCGCTGGAGAGGTTGGTGGCGACGACGGCATCCCAGTCGGCGGGGGCGAAGTCGTTGAACGGGCCGCGTTTCTGCAGGCCGGCGTTGTTGACCAGGATGTCCGGCACGCCGAGACGTTCGATCAGCGGGTCGATGGCCGCTTTCACGGCCCCGGCGTCGGTGACATCGAAGGCCACGGCGTCGACCTTGGCCCCGGTCTCAGCAGCCAGGGTCCGCGCGGCTTTCTCGGCCGCCTCCTGGCGGCGACCGTGAACGATCACATGGACGCCCTGCTGGGCCAGACCGCGGGCCAGGGCATGGCCCAGTCCGCGGGTGGAGCCGGTGACCAGCGCCAGCCGGTCTTGAATGTCGAAGAGGTTTTTCATGGTTCTCCCTGAGAGCGTCGGGAATTTAGAAAATCAGATAGACGATGCAGGCCAACACGAAGCCGACCACCGACTCCAGCGCCTGCTGCACGGTCCAGGTCATCAGCGTGGTCTTGACGTCCATGCCCAGCAGGCGCCCCACCAGCCAGAACCCGGAGTCGTTGACGTGGCCGGCGAACACCGAGCCGGCGGCGGTGGCGAGGGTGATCGCGACCACCTGCATGGCGGAGAAATCGCCGCTGGCAACGGCGGGCGCCATCAGGCCGGCGGCGGTGACCAGCGCCACCGTGGCGGAGCCCTGGGCCAGACGCATGACCACCGCGACCAGGTAGGCGGCGACGATCACCGGCATGCCCAGATCGCTCATCGAGTCGGAGAGCGCGTCGCCGATGCCGGAAGCCTGCAGCACCCCGCCGAACATGCCCCCGGCGCCGGTGATCAGGATCACCGAGCAGATCGGCCCCAGCGAGGAGTCGACGATCTTCTCCAGTGCGCTGCCGCCCTCGCCGCGGCGGCTGCCCAGCACGTAGATCGCCACCAGCACCGAGATCAGCAGCGCGATCGGCGTCTCGCCCAGCGAGGAGAGGAACTGGAACCAGGTGGCTTCGCTGTCGGCCACGCCGGCGGCGCGGGCGAAATCGAGCCCGGTATTGAGGAAGATCAGCGCCAGCGGCAGCAGCAGCAGCGCGATGACCGTGCCGACGCTGGGCGGATTCTCGATCTTGTCGTCGTCACGGCCGCCGAACAGGCTGACTTCCAGCTTGAAATCGAAGCGGCTGGCGGCGAAACGCCCCCACAGGTAACCCGAGAGATACCACATCGGGAAGGCGATGATGATCCCCACCAGCAGCACTAGGCCGAGGTTGGCGCCGTAGAGCTCGGTGGCGGTGACCGGGCCGGGGTGCGGCGGCACGAACACGTGCATCACCGAAAACGCCGCCGCCGCCGGCAGGGCGTAGAGCAGCACCGGACCGCCGAGGCGTTTAGCCACCGCGAAGATGATCGGCAGCATCACGATCAGCCCGGCATCGAAGAAGATCGGGAAACCCATGATCAGCGAGGCGATACCCAGCGCGAACGGTGCGCGGGCCTCGCCGAACAGAGACACCATCCGCTCGGCCAGCACTTGGGCGCCGCCGGAGTGCTCCACCAGCTTGCCCAGCATCGCGCCGAAGCCGACCAGCAGCGCCACCGAGCCCAGCGTGCCGGCGAAGCTGTCGGTCATGGTATCGACGATGGCGCCGGCCGGAATGCCGGTGGCGAAGGCGGTCAGCAGGCTGACCAGCACCAGCGTCGGAAAGGCGTGTAGATGAAAGCGGATGATCAATATCAGTAGCAGCGCGATCGCTGCGGCGGCGATGCCGAGCAGCGGCCCTGCCGTCAGAGTCTGCGTCCAGTCGTCCATGAGGCTCTCCCGAAAGTGGTCGTTGCGGTCCCACCGTTACACGAAGTGATGTGTCTAAAAATACGACGTTGGTTTTGTTGCTCCATTGCTCAGCTCTGTTTCAGGCTCCGAAAAGTGTTGATTTTCGTAAAATCATCGCACTGCTAAGCGCGATATCGAACCTTACTCGTCAGATTCGTTGTTTTTTTACAACGAAATGCCGCAAGGCCCGGTCGATTTGAACATTTGTCAGGTGCGACCAACACTTGAAAGGTCACCCTCATCGTCGGACAGCCCATCATGTATCGCCAATGTTTTTATTTTCTGACCGCTGCGTTGATCGCGGCCACCCTCGTCATCGGCATTTTCTGGCCGCCTCTGCTCTGGTCGCTGCTTCTGTGGATACCGTTGGCACTCGTCGGCTGGCGGGATCTGCGCTCGCCCCACAACGTGCGCTACAACTATCCGCTGATCGGGCATCTTCGCTACCTGCTCGAATTCGTGCGCCCGGAGCTGCGCCAGTATTTCTTCGAATCCGAGACCAGCGGCCGCCCGTTCTCCCGCGAGCAGCGCAACCTGATCAATGCGCGTGCCGACGGCAGCGGAGACACGTCGCCCTTCGGCACCATCCGCGATGTCGATGCGCCCGGCTACAACGTCTCCTACCACTCGATCCAGCCCGGCAAGGTACCGGAGGAGGCGCGCTGGATCACCATCGGCGGGCCCCAGTGCGCCCGGCCCTATCGCTCATCGCGGCTGAACATCTCGGCGATGAGTTTCGGCTCGCTTTCCGGCAACGCCGTCGAGGCGATGAACCTGGGCGCGAAGCAGGGCGGGTTCGCCCACGATACCGGCGAGGGCGCGATCAGCCCCTACCATGAAAAACATGGCGGCGATCTGATCTGGGAGCTGGGCACGGCCTACTTCGGCTGCCGCCAGAAGAATGGCCGCTTCGATGCCGAGACGTTTCGGGAGAAGGCGCGAAGCGAGCAGGTCAAGATGGTCGAGATCAAGATATCCCAGGGCGCCAAGCCCTCCCATGGCGGGCTGCTGCCGGGCGCCAAGGTCAACCGGGAGATCGCCAGCACGCGCCAGATCGAGACCGGCCAGGACTGCGCCTCCCCCTCGTCGCACCCGGAGTTCTCCAACCCGCGCGAGCTGATGGCGTTCGTCGCACGCCTGCGTGAACTGAGCGACGGCAAGCCGGTCGGAATCAAGCTCTGCCTGGGCAAGCACAGCGAATTCCTGAGTCTCTGCAAGGGAATGATCGAGACCGGCACGCTGGTCGACTTCATCGTCATCGACGGTGCCGAGGGCGGCACCGGGGCGGCGCCGCAGGAGTTCTCGGACAGCCTCGGCGTGTTCATCGACGAGGCGCTGCCCTTCGTCGACAACGCCCTGCGCGGCGCCGGGCTGCGTGACAAGATCCGCCTCGTCGCCAGCGGCAAGGTCGCCCTGGGCTACGACATGGTGGTCAAGGCCGCGCTCGGCGCCGATATGTGCAACGCCGCGCGGCCGTTCATGTTCGCGGTCGGCTGTATCCAGGCCCGGCGCTGCCACACCAACAAGTGCCCCACCGGGGTGGCGACCCAGGACCCCAAGCGGGCGCGCGCGATCGACGTGCCGGAGAAGGCGGAGCGGGTGGCGCGCTACCACCGCGCTACCCTGGATGGCTTTGCCGCGATCACCGGTGCCATGGGGCTCTCACATTTCGACGAGCTGACCCCGGACCATATCCGGCATCGCAGCGGCTACGCGCCGGCTCGGGGCTACGGCGATTTCGAGCTGCCGAGGCTCGACGAGGGCCAACTGCTGGGTGAGGAGATTCCCACGCCATGGCGCGAGCACTGGCAAGCGGCGGCCGTCGACCGCTTCTAGCCGGATCGGGGCGCCGGCTCCCGGCTCGCACCGGCAGCGCCACGTGCTAACCTCGATGGCAGTCACCCTGTCATCGAGGCACCGCATGCACCCTTTTCCTGCCTACCGCTATCAATCCGCCACTTCCGATCCCGCTTCCGGTGGGGCTGGCAGCGGCGATCGCGCCCTCGTCGATCACACGGACACCGACCACGCAGACTCTGACCACACAGACAACGATTCTCATCGCTGGCTGGAAGCGGTCGACAGTTCCGAGGCGCTGGCCTGGGTCGAGGATCAGAACCGGCGGACGCTGGAGCGCTTCGAAGACGCCGAGTTCGAGACGTTGCAAACGGGTTTGCGCGAGATCCTCGACGCCGACGACCGCATCCCGTTCGTGGTCAAGCGGGGCGAGCACTACTACAACTTCTGGCAGGATGCCGAGCACCCGCGCGGCTTGTGGCGGCGGACCACATGGGAATCCTATCGCCAGTCGCGACCGGCGTGGGAGGTGCTGATCGACGTCGATGCCCTCAACGCCGCCGAGGGCGAGAACTGGGTCTGGCATGGCGCCAGTTGCCTGGAGCCGGAGACGCCGGAAGCCCCCTGGGAGCGGGCGCTGGTATCGCTCTCCCGCGGTGGCGCGGATGCCGACGTGACCCGCGAGTTCGACCTGATCGACAAGCGCTGGGTCGGAGCCGGCGATAACGGCGAGGCCGGTTTCGAGCGCCCGGAGGCCAAGGGCGGCATGAGCTGGATCGATCGCGACACGCTGTTCGTCTATACCGATTTCGGTACCGACTCCTTGACCAGCTCCGGCTACCCGCGCTGCGTCAAGCGCTGGCGCCGGGGCCAGCCCATGGCCGAGGCGACCACGCTGTTCGAGGCGGGCAAACGGGAACTGATGGCCATCGGCTTCCGCGACCGTACCCGCGGTTTCGAGCGCGATTTCATCCATCATGCGCTGGCGTTCTACGAGCAGCGTCTGATCGAGCTGCTGCCCGATGGCGAGGCGTTCCCCATCGAAGTGCCGCTCTCGGCCCAGGCGGTGGTGCACCGGGACTGGTTGCTGGTCCACCTGCGCGACGACTGGACGCTGGGGAGCGAGAGCGAGACCGCCGTGAGCTACCCCAGCGGCGCGCTGCTGGCGATCGACTACCCGGCGTTCAAGCGGGGCGATCGCGGTTTCACGGTGCTGTTCACGCCGGATGCCCACCGCTCGCTGGAGGGTTTCGAATGGACGCGGCACTACCTGGTGCTGGATATCCTCGAGGACGTCAAGCACCGGCTTCAGGTGCTGACGCCGGGCCAGGGCGACGACTGGGCGCCACAGCCGATCCCGGGCTTGCCGGACGCCGGTGAGATCGGCGTCGCGGCCGTGGATGACGAGGAGAGCGATGAGCTCTTCGTCATCACCACCGACTATCTCACGCCCACCACGCTCTCGCGGATGGATCTGGCGCAACGCGATCCGGCGGCGTCGGACGAGCGGCTGGAGACGATCAAGCGCGCGCCGAGCTTCTTCGAATCGCAGGGGATGCGGGTCACCCAGCGCTTCGCCACCAGTCAGGACGGTACCCGGATCCCCTATTTCCTGGTGCTGCCGGCCGGAGTGGAGGGCGCAACGAGTGGCCATGGCGATAGGCCGGCCCAGCCGCTGCCGACGCTGCTCTACGGCTACGGCGGCTTCGAGATATCACTGACCCCGCACTACATCGCCGGGGCCGGGCGCAGCTGGCTTTCGCGCGGCGGCGCCTATGTGGTCGCCAATATCCGGGGCGGCGGCGAGTATGGCCCGCGCTGGCACCGCGCCGCGCTCAAGGGCGAACGCCACAAGGCGTTCGAGGATTTCGCCGCGGTGGCGGAAGACCTGGTCGCCACCGGCATTACCACCCCGGAACGGCTCGGCATCCAGGGCGGCTCCAACGGCGGCCTGCTGGTGGGCAACATGATCACCCGCTACCCGGACCATTTCGCCGCGGCGGTTTGCGAAGTGCCGCTGCTCGACATGCGCCGCTATCACCAGCTGTTGGCCGGCGCCTCGTGGATGGCGGAGTACGGCGATCCGGACAGCGCCGACTGGGACGATTTCCTCAAGGGCTATTCGCCCTACCACAACCTGCGCGAGGGCGTGGACTATCCTGCGGTGCTGTTCACCACCTCGACGCGGGACGACCGCGTACACCCCGGCCACGCCCGCAAGATGATGGCGAAGATGGCGGCGATGGGTGCAGGTGACGTCTACTATTTCGAGAATACCGAGGGCGGCCATGGCGGCGCGGCGGACAACGCCCAGCGGGCGAAGCTGAGCGCGCTGGCGTGGCGGTTCCTGTGGGATCGGTTGGGCGCGGCCGGTTAGAGCGCCTCGTGGTCGTCTGGCAGGCCCGACCGACGCGGGCGCGACAGCGTCAGTCCGACGCGCTCAGCACCGGGAGCCGATACCAACGCACGGCGTTGTCGTGAAGGATCGCCCGACGGGCGTCCGGCGCCGAATCGGCGATGGCCTGCTCGACCATGGCGAGCCAGGTCGCGTAGCTCGCATTGAGCCCGGTAACTGGAAAATTGCTGGCATAGAGACAGCGCTCGGCACCGAAGATGCCGATGGTCTCGGCTAGCAGCGCGATATTCTGGTGCTCATCCCAACTCGCCATGGGGCTTCCCAGTTCCGAGAGCTTGACCGCGACGCTGGGGTTGGCCGCCAGCGCCCGCATGCCCTCGCGCCAGCGTGCCAGTCCTGGCTCGCTGCGGTCCCAGGGCAGGCCGGTATGGTTGAGAATCACGCGCAGGTTGGGGGTCTCTTCCAGCGCCCTGGCGGCATCCGCAAGGTGCCAGGCCGGCACCCGCAGATCCCAGGACAGCTCGCGCTCCTCCAGTAGACGCAGCCCTCGGGTCCAGCCGGCATCCTGCAGCGAGCCGGGTGCGCCAAGCGTACCGTCGTATCGATCGGGACGTGCAGCCGTCACCGGTTTGGCGCGCACGCCGCGAAACAGCGGCGAATCCATCTGGCGATCGAGCTGTGTCTCGCAGGCTGGATCGGCGAAGGCCGCCCAGCCCACCAGTGCCACCGGCAGTCCCTGCTGCTCGGAGAGCTGCGTTAGCCAGCGGGTTTCGACCTCGGGCGCTTGACGAGTCGACTCGGCCTCGCAGTGCACCGTGCCCGCCAGGCGATAGCCCGGAGGTATCAGCGTCCGGATGTCCGCCGGCAGGAACGGTTGGCGAATTGCGGCGTAATCGCCGAGGAAGAAGTGATCGTCGACCTCCTCCTCGAGCCACGGATAGTGCACGCTGCCGTCCAACGCCCAGAAGTGGTGATGGCTATCGATCAGGAGCTGTTCGCTCATAAGGGGTGACCTCAGTTTGCCAGCCAGTAGAGCGGCACGGTGATGATCTGCGGGAACGCCACGAACAGCAGCAGCAGTGCGACGTAGGCCGCGACGAAGGGCAGTACGCCCATGACCGCTTTCTCGAACTTGATCTGGCCCACGCTGGTGATGACGTTGAGCACGTTGCCCACCGGTGGCGTGATCAGGCCGTTGGCGCAATTGAGCACGAACATGATGCCGAAGTAGACCGGAGCGATGCCGGCGATCTTGACGATCGGCATCAGGATCGGCGTCAGCACCAGGATCGTCGGCGTCAGATCCATCACCATGCCGACGATCAGCACGATAGCCATGATCGCCAGCATCAGCAGCCGGGGATGATCGGCCAGCGGGGCCAGCAGACCTGCCACCATCATCGGCAACTGGGCGATGCTGATCAGCCAGGAGGCGACGCTGGCCGCCGCCACCAGGAACATCACCACGGCCGTGTTGCGCGCTGCCTGCGTCAGTACCTCATACAACTCGACGAGATTGAGTTCCCGGTAGATCAGGGTGGATACCAGCATGGCGTAGACGGCCGCGACCACACCGGCCTCGGTGGGGGTGAAAATGCCGGTCTTGATACCGCCGATGATGATCACCGGCAGCAATATGGCCCAGAAGCTCTGGCGCAGCGCGGTCAAGCGCTCGGCACCAGTGGCCTTCTTTGCCACCACCAGATCCTCCTTGCGGGTGATGAACATCCACATCAGCACCAGGGTCGCGCCCATGATCAGCCCCGGAACGATGCCGGCCAGGAACAGCTTGCTGATCGAGATGCTGCCCGCCACCCCGATGATGATCAGCGGAATGGAGGGCGGGATGATCGGGGCGATGATCCCGCCGGCCGCCATCAGCCCGGCGGAGCGGCCCTGTGGGTAGCCTGCCTGGCGCATCATCGGCAGCAGCATCGATCCCAGTGCCGCGGTATCGGCGACGGCCGAGCCTGACAGGCTGGCCATGACGATGGCGGCGAAGATGGCAACGAAGCCGAGCCCACCCTTGCGGTGCCCCACGAAGCTCATCGCCAGCAGCACGATGCGCTTCGACAGGCCGCCGCGCGACATCACCTCGCCGGCCACCAGGAAGAAGGGAATCGCCAGCAGCGTGTAGCTGTCGGCGCCGTTGATCAGGTTCTGGGCCAGGATCTGCGAATCGAACAGCCCCAGATGCAGCATCAGCACCACGGCGCTGACCAGCAGGGCGAAGGCGATCGGCAGGCTGAGCCCGATCGAGGCCAGCAGCGAGACGAGGAACAGGCCTATGGTCATGGTGCCATCTCCTGGCGGTTCGGCATCGATGTGGGCGGGGTCGGCATCAGCAATCGCAACGTCAGGATCAGCGACATCAGGACTCCGGCGACCAGCCCGGCCAGATAGAAGACGCCCACGGGGATGCCGCTGATCGGGGACAGGTCGCTCCAGTTGAGCAGCGTCTGGGCATAGCTGCCCTTGACCAGCATCAGACAGCAGACCAGCATCGCCAGCGTCACCAGCCACCGCAGCACGGCCTGCGCCCTACGCGGCAGGCGATCCGAGAACGTCGTCACGCTGAGGTGTTCGTGTCGCATCAGGCCCACGACGGTGCCGAGAAAGATCACCCATACGAACAGGAACCGCGACAGCTCGACGCTGATCGAGATGCCGCTATTGAAGCCGTAGCGCAGCACGACATTGGCGAACACCAGCGCGATCATTGCCACCAGGGCCAGTACCATCACCAGATTGAGGGTTCTTTCGGTGAGGCGTGACAGGCGACACAGCGTCTTCTGGAGCGAGCCAAGGGGCGTACGGACGCTCGCTTGTGCCGGTCTGGACATGATGGGCCTCTCTGCAGGTCGCAATCGGTGGTCGATCGTGTTGGACAGCCGCCACGGCGCCGGTCTATTCCGTTTTGGTCGTCGTGGGCCTTGCCGCCTGGATGGCCTCGATCAGCTCGGTGCCGTACTGCTCGGCGAAGCTGGCCTGCACCGGAGCGGAGACGATATCGCGCATCGAGGCGCGATCCGGCTCCTCGACGATCTGCATGCCCTGCTGCTTGAGAAATTCGAGGTCGCCGGTCAGGCGTCGGGCGAGTTCCTCGCGTTCGAACGTCGCCGAATCGATGGCGGCCTGGACCAGCAGCTGCTGGTACTCCGGGCTCAAGCCATCGAACTTGGCCTTGTTCATGACCAGGGGGGCCGCGGTATAGGCATGCGCCGTGAGCGACAGATAGTCCTGAACCTCGTAGAAATTGGCCGAGCGGATCAGGCTGACCGGGTTCTCCTGTCCATCCACCGTGCGTGTCTCCAGCGCCGTGAACAGTTCGGTGAACGGCATCGGCGTCGGGTTGGCGCCCAAGGCCTTGAAAGCGGCG
>NZ_CEXLVS010000087.1:0-7882 GCF_982684285.1 Salinicola sp.
TTCTGGTGCTGCTGCGCACCGGTATCGCCACGCCCACGGAGGTCAGCATCATCGCCGTGGCCTACGCGCTGGTGGTCAGCGCACTGATCTACCGTGACCTGACGATCGCCCGCGTGGTGGCCGCACTCTCGGGCACGGTGGTGACGACAGGCATGGTCATGCTGATCATCGCCGCCGCCAATATCATCGCCTATATCCTCACCAGCGGTGGTGTTCCCCAGGCGGTCGCCCAGTGGGCGGTGGGCACCCTCGGCAACCCGATCCTGGTCATTCTGGCGATCAACCTGCTGCTGCTGTTCATCGGCATGTTCCTCGATCTGCCGGCGGCGATCCTGCTGCTGGGGCCGACCCTGGTCTCCATCGCCAACGCCATCGGCCTGGACCTGGTCCAGCTCGGCATCATCATGTGCGTGAACCTGAGCATCGGACTGTTCACGCCCCCCATCGGCACCACCCTGTTCGTCGCCTCGGCCATCGCGCGGGAGCGCATCGGCGCCGTCGTGCGCGAACTCATCCCGTTCTATCTCGTCGCGATCGCCGTGCTGCTGCTCGTCTCGTACGTGCCCGCACTGATCCTTTACTGAGGAACCAAGATGAAGAGAGTCGCTGTTGCAGGATTGGGCGCCATGGGCTGGCCCATGGCCGAAAACCTCGTCCAGGCCGGGCTCGACGTACTCGGTCTGGATGCACTGAGCGAGCGCGCCGACGCCTTTCACCGCCAGGCGTCCGGCCGAGACGACGGCATCGAAAGCGTCGAGGCGCTGGTGATCATGGTGGTCAACGCCGAGCAGATTCGCTCGCTGCTGTTCTCGGATGCCCTCGTCGCCGGCGGGCTGGTATCACGTCTGCCCGCGGACGCCTGCATCGTGCAGATGTCCACCGTCGCGCCGGCCGATGCCGCAGCGCTGGCCGCCGAGGTCGCGGCAGCGCGGCCGGATCTTCACTACGTGGACGCCCCGGTGTCGGGCGGGGTCGTGGGGGCAAAAGCCGGCACGCTCAGCATCATGGCCGCCGGCGATGCGCCATCGCTCGCGCGCTGTCGTGCGCTGTTCGACATCCTCGGCCAGGCGATCTTCGAGGTCGGCGATCGCCCCGGGCAGGGCGCGGCCATGAAGGCGGTCAATCAGCTGCTGTGCGGGGTGCATATCGCGGCGGCGGCGGAAGCGCTGGCGCTGGCCGAGAAGAGCGGCATCGATCGGCAGGTCGCGCTACAGCTGGTCCAGGGCTCGGCGGCCTCGAGCTGGATGCTGCGCGACCGTGGCCCGCGAATGGTCGCGCCGCCGGGAGACGTCACCAGCGCCATCGACATCTTCTGCAAGGACCTGGGCATCGTCTGCGACGCCGCCGGTTCGTCGCGGGCCTATACGCCTCTCGCCCACAGCGCGCATCAGCTCTTCGTGGCCACGGCCGAGGGTGGCGAAGGCCGCCTGGACGACAGCCAGTTGATCCGCACCTATCGCCGGCTCAACGGCTGCGACCCCGACGGAGGCGGCCAGGCATGAACCCACTCTCGTTTTCCGTCAGCACGGCGGCCTACGACGGCTACGACTTCGACCACATTCTGGCTTCCCTGGCCCGTTGCGGCGTGCGACTCGTCGAATTCGCCTTCATCGACGGTTACGTGGAGGCGTTCACCGATGCCGATCTGACCCTGGCGCTGGCCGACGATCTATGTCGCGAGATGCGCGGTCTCGAGCAGCACTGCCGCTACTTCTCCGGCCATATCGATCTCGGCCTCGACAACGCCCCGGAGCGACTCGAAGCGCGCTGCCGATTCGCCGCGGCACTCGGCGCCAAGTTCGTCATCACCAATGCCGCGACCCTCGGCAACCGGGCGCGATTTCTCGCCCACG
The DNA here is from genome assembly GCF_982684285.1 of Salinicola sp. NCBI lineage: Bacteria > Pseudomonadati > Pseudomonadota > Gammaproteobacteria > Oceanospirillales > Halomonadaceae > Salinicola > Salinicola sp. Next base: position 1,854 of record NZ_CEXLVS010000087.1, read on the forward strand.
CCGAACGGATCGGCCATATCGCGCGCCACCATGGCGTTCGCATCCTGCTCGAGAACCCCGGTAACGGCGAACCCAACATGCTCGATCACGCCGGCGACATCCCGGCGCTGATGGCCACCCTCGATGACGATACCTTCGGCATCAACTACGACTGCGGCAACCTGCTCTCGCACCGGCCGGACCGCCATCCCGAGTCGGACATCGAGCAGGCCCTGCCGCTGGCGGATCACTTCCATATCAAGCCCTGCCGTCGCACGGCTGCCGGGTACGACTTCACCGAACTCGGCGACAGCGATATCGACGAGGCTCGCGTGCTTCGCGCCCTCGTGGCCGCCGAGCGGCCGTTCTCGCTGGAACTTCCCTTCCGGCTCCATCGGGACCGCCAGGCGCAACCCTGGCGGGACAACAATCCACTGCCTCTCGATCTGATCGAGGAAAAACTCGGCCGTTCCCTCGAATGGCTCGACAACCTTCAATGATGCCTGGAGATACCCTCATGCTTCTCGACAACAAGGTCTGCCTCATCACTGGCGCCGCCGGTGCCCGTGGCATCGGTTTGAAGACCGCTCGCCTGTTCTACGAACACGGGGCGAACATCGTCATCTCCGATATCGACGAATCGGCCTGCGATGCGGTACGCCAGGCGTTCGACCCCGCCCGCTGCCTGGTGGTGGTGGCCAATGTCACCCGTCGCGACGAATGCCGCGATGTGGTCGAGCGTGCGCTCGAGCAGTTCGGCAAGATCGATGTACTCATCAACAACGCCGGTATCACCCAGCCGGTGAAGTTCGAGGAGATCGACCCCGAGGGCTACGACCGCATCCTCGACGTCAACCTGCGCGGTATGCTGTACATGTCCCAGGCCGTGGTGCCGCACATGAAAGCGGCGGGCGGCGGCTCGATCGCCAACACCTCCTCGGTTTCCGCCCAACGCGGCGGCGGCATTTTCGGCGGGCCCCACTACAGTGCCGCCAAGGCAGGCATGCTGGGTATGGGCAAGGCGATGGCCCGTGAGCTGGGGCCCTTTGGCATCCGTGTCAATTCGGTGACGCCCGGGCTGATCGATACCGACATCACCGCCGGCAAGTTGACCGAGGAGATGAAGGTCCCGATCCTCGAGGGGATTCCGCTCAAACGGCTCGGCCTGCCCGACGATGTCGCCAATGCATTCCTGTTCCTGGCCAGCGAGCTGTCGAGCTACATCACCGGCGCCACGATCGACGTGAACGGCGGTATGCACATTCACTGACATGCTAAGCTGCCGCCGACCTCTTTCGACCGACGGCAGCGACTGGAACGCCCATGAGCGAGATTGACTCCGGCCTCCTGGCCAAATTGCACGACTTCGTTTCGGTATCGGAACTATCCCGCGATGGGCGTCTGAAACTGCCACCGGAAAGAACGCTGTGCGAGCGATTCTCGATGCATCGCTCATCGGTCAGGAACCTGCTGTCGGTGCTCCAGAGCCTGGGATTCATCGAACGCCGGCAGGGTTCGGGCACGTTCCTCAAAATGCCCGAACCCGTCTTCATCCAGCTCTACTTCGAACTGGCCCTGAAGTTGAACTACATCTCCGTCGATCACATGGAAACGGCGCGGGAGATGTTCGAGCGCGAGATCATCCAGGCCGCGGCGACGCATCACACCCCCCAGGAGCTGGAGAACCTGGAGCGGCGCTGCGAGCGCATCGTCACCACCACCGATATCAACGACGGCATCCAGGCCGACTACGAGTTCCACGAACGGCTGGCGATCATGGCCGGCAACCCCGCCATTCTGATCATCTTCCAGGGACTCTCGTCGGTGCTCAAGAAAGTGCTCCACCATCGCCGCGTGCTCGCGCGCCAATCCCCCCAGTCGCTGAAGAAGACCAACGAAACCCATATCGCCATCGTCGCGGCGATCAAGGCGAGGGACCCCGACCTGGCCCGCCAGGCCATGTTCGACCACTTCGAGACCTGGAACCAGCAGACGATGCGATCCTATGCGGGTAGCTGAGATGGAGATGCATCGCCTATTCCGGCACGCCACCGTGACGCGCTACTCCACGGTCACACTTTTGGCCAGGTTGCGCGGCTGGTCGACGTCGGTGCCCTTGAGCACGGCGACGTGGTAGGAGAGCAGCTGCAGCGGCAGGGTGTAGACGATGGGCGCGAGCAATTCATCCACAGCCGGTACGTGGAGCACGCGCAGGTTGTCGGCGGCGGTCAGCGCCACGCCTTCGTCGGCGAACACGAACAGCTCGCCGCCCCGGGCGCGCACCTCCTGCAGGTTGGATTTCAGCTTCTCCAGCAGCTCGTCGTTGGGGGCGACGGCGACCACCGGCATGTCGGCGTCGACCAGCGCCAGCGGGCCGTGCTTGAGCTCGCCCGCCGGGTACGCCTCGGCGTGGATGTAGGAGATCTCCTTCAACTTGAGCGCGCCTTCCAGGGCGATCGGGAACTGGGTGCCGCGCCCCAGGAACAGCGCATGGTGCTTCTCGGCGAAGGCTTCCGACAGTTCGGCGATCGGTCCGTCCATGGCCAGCGCGCCGTCGAGCACCGTCGGCAGGCCGCGTAGCGCCTGCACCAGCGTCGTTTCCCGCTCATCGCCGCGACTCTTGCGTAGCGAGAGCGTCAGCAGCATCAGGGCGACGAGCTGGGTGGTGAATGCCTTGGTGGAGGCGACGCCGATCTCCGGGCCGGCCTGGGTCATCAGCGCCAGATCGGATTCCCGCGTCAGCGAGCTGCCGGGCACGTTGCAGATCGCCAGCGTCCCCAGATAACCCGATGTTTTGTCACGGCTCTTGGCATAGCGCAGCGCCGCCAGGGTATCGGCGGTCTCGCCGGACTGGGAGAGCGTGACGAACAGGGTGTTTTCCGGCACGACGACTTCGCGGTAGCGATACTCGGAGGCGACTTCGACCGTGGTTGGCAGGCCGGCGAGCTTCTCGAGCCAGTAGCGTGCCACCATGCCAGCGTGGTAGCTGGTGCCGCAGGCGACGATATGCACCTGCTTGACCCGCTCGAACAGCGCCCTGGCGCCGACACCGAAGCTGCTCTCGAGCACGTGGGAACCGCTCAACCGGCCTTCCAGCGTGGCGGCGATCACCGTCGGCTGCTCGTGAATCTCCTTGAGCATGAAATGACGATACTCGCCGCGGCTGGCGGCGCCGTCACCGTGCTCGAAGGTGTGCACCGGGCGTTCGACCGGCTGGCCGTCGGCGGCGAAAATCTCGATGCCGTGGGCATCGGACAGGCGGACCACGTCGCCCTCCTGCAGATAGATGAAGCGGTCGGTGACCTGCAGAAGCGCCAGCGCATCGGAGGCCAGGAAGTTTTCGTCGATGCCGACGCCGACCACCAGCGGGCTGCCCTTGCGGGCGCCGACGATCTCGCGCGGGGCGTCTGAGTGCATCACCGCCAGCGCGTAGGCGCCGTCGATACGGTCGAGGGTGGTCTGCACCGCCGCCAGCAGGTCGCCGGTCTCGCCACCGTCCGGATTGGCGCCGTGCTGATGGCGAAAGGCGCGGTCGATCAGGTGGGCGACGACCTCGGTGTCGGTCTCCGATTCGAACGTCACGCCCTCGGCTTCCAGCTCGCGCTTGAGCGGCTCGTAGTTCTCGATGATGCCGTTGTGGACGATCGCCAGGCGCTCCCGCGCCAGGTGCGGGTGAGCGTTCACTTCGGAAGGCTTGCCGTGGGTCGCCCAGCGGGTGTGGGCAATACCGATGGCGCCGCTCAGGGCACGCTCGGCGAGCTTCTCCTCGAGGGCGGCGACCTTGCCCTTGGCGCGCTGGCGAGCCAGCTCGCCAGCGGCGTTCAACACCGCCATGCCGGCGCTGTCGTAGCCGCGATATTCGAGTCGCTTCAGCCCCTCCAGCAAAATGCCCTGCACGTTACGCGCGGCCAGCGCGGCGACGATTCCACACATAGTCGATACCTTTACAGAGTTCGTTGTCCGTCTTACTGGCCCGTGGGCGATTCGGCGACCACCAGCGCCACGTCGTGGCGTTCGATGGCAGCCGCCGTGGCATCGTCGAGTCGCCAGTCGGTGACCAGCGTGTCGATGCGCGCCCAGGGCAGTTCCAGATTGGGGATGCGGCGGCCGATCTTGTCGGCCTCCACCATCACCACCACCTCGCGGGCGACCTCGGCCATTACTCGGGTGAGGCCGAACAGCTCGTTGTAGGTGGTGGTGCCGCGTTCGAGGTCGATACCGTCGGCACCGACGAAAAGTTGATCGAAGTCGTAGGCCCGCAGCACCTGCTCGGCGACCTGGCCCTGGAAGGATTCCGAGTGCGGATCCCAGGTGCCGCCGGTCATCAGCAGTGCCGGTTCCGATTCCAGCTCGCGCAGCGCCCCGGCCACGGCCAGCGAATTGGTCATCACCACCAGCCCGCGCAGGCCGCCCAGCTCGCCGATCAGCGCCGCGGTGGTGGTGCCGCTGTCGACGATGATCCGGTTGTGCTCGCGGATCCGCGCCCGAGCCGCCCGGGCGATGGCCTGCTTGTAGGGCGAGAGTACCTGCGCCGGTTCGGCGAGCATCTCCTGGGGCAGTGGCGCCGCGCCGCCGTAGCGCCGCAGCAGCAGGCCGCTGCGCTCGAGCGTATTGAGATCCTTGCGGATGGTGACTTCGGAGATCGCGAAGCGGCTCGCCAGTGTCTCGACCGGGGTCTCTCCGTGTTCGTTGACGTAGGCCAGGATGGCGTGGCGGCGCTGGGCGGTATCGCGTTTGGGCATGGCAATAAATTTCGAAATCCGGTTTTAAAGTTTCGATTCGAAAGATAATAGATGCGAATCAAAACTGATTTCTCTCTTGCCGTCAAGGGAGAGCGAGTGCCGGCGAGCACTTCAGTCAGCGGGAGAGCAGGCGATAGCCGATACCGGCCTCGGTCTGGATCAGATGCGGATCGTCGGGATCGTCGCCGAGCTTCTGCCGGAGGCGGCTGACGACGATGCGCAGGTAGTGCGTATCGTGAACGTGGACCGGTCCCCAGATGTCCGCCAGCAGTTGATGCTGGGTGATGACCCGGTCGGGCTGGCGCGCCAGGTAGGCCAGCACGCTGAATTCCCGTGGGGTGAGATGAACGGTCTCGCCGTGGCGGGTGACCCGACGGCTGGCCAGATCGATGGCCACGTCGCCGAGCTCGATGCCTTCACCGGGGGTGCCGGGCGCCGTGGTGCGCAGCGCGGCCCGCACCCGGGCCAGCAGCTCCTGGATGCCGAACGGCTTGGTGATGTAGTCGTTGGCGCCGGCATCCAGCGCGGCGACCTTCTCCGCCTCGCTGGCCCGCACCGACACCACCAGCACAGGCACCTCGCTCTGGGCGCGCAGCGCATCGAGCACTTCCATGCCGTCGAGATCGGGCAACCCCAGGTCGAGCAGTACCAGATCCGGGCGCTGACGGTTGAACGCCGCGATGCCGGCGTTACCGTCTTCGGTCTCGATCACCTCGAACCCCTGGGAGGTCAGGCTGATGCGCATGAAGCGCCGGATCTGGCGCTCATCCTCGATCAACAGGATGCGCGGCCCGCGCTGGACGCTGGTGGACTCGCTCATTGCCGTTCCTTGGGGTTCTTCCGGCTAGTGGTTATCTTCAGGCTGATGATGGCTCTCTTTCGGCTGAGGGCTCTTTTCCGGCTGAAGGCGCTTTTCAGGCTGAGGGCTCTCTCCCGACGACGTCTCGCTAGCCGCCGGCTCCCAGATCGGCAGGGCAATGCGGATGTCGGTGCCCTCGCCCCAATCCGCCGGACCGGCGCTGATCTCGCCGCCGTGGGCACCGATCATGCCGCGGCAGATGGCGAGGCCCAGGCCACTGCCCTGGGGGCCGCGGTCGCCCTCGCCGCCGCTGAAGAACATGTCGAAGATACGCTCGCGCAGCGCCTCCGGGATGCCCGGGCCCTGATCGCTGACGTGGATCACGATCCGGTCGCCCTCCCTGTCGCCGGTGATGCGCAGCCGCCCGCCCGGCGGGGAAAACCGCGCGGCGTTCTCGATCACGTTGATCAGCGCCTGTTCGACCAGCGCCGGATGCACGTAGAGCAGCG
>NZ_CEXLVS010000087.1:7892-15253 GCF_982684285.1 Salinicola sp.
GCGGCAGGTCGGCGGCGAGATGACGCTCGACGGCGAGGGGCTCCACCACGGAGCCGAGACGCTTGAGCGCCGACGCGACGATATCCGACAGCGCCACCCAGTCCCGTTCCAGCTTCAGCCCGCCGTGGCCCAGCCGCGTCATGTCGAGCAGGTTCTGAATGTAGCGGTTGAGGCGCTCGCTTTCACTGAGAATGCCGTCGAGCAGCTCCTGGCGGTCGGCTTCGTCCAGTTGCGACCAGAGCTCGCGCAGCGAACTGGCCGAGCCGATGATCGAGGCCAGTGGCGTGCGCAGATCGTGGGAGACGGACGACAGCAGCGCCGAGCGCAGGCGTTCGTTCTCCTCCGCCAGCCGCGCGGCGCCGAGATCGGCGACCAGCCGCGTGCGAGCCAGCGCGCTGCCCAGTTGATTGACCAGACTGTCGACCAGCGCCTCCTCGGCGGCATCGAGCGGACGTTCGCGGTCGCCCAGCGCCAGCCCCAGCACGCCGCGTAGCGTGTCGTTCTCCCGGATCGGCAGGAACCGCCAGCGTTGCGCGCCGAGCGTCTGGGTGCCGTGCCCGCTCGGCCGGCCGTGCTGGTGTGTCCAGCGCGCGGCCTGGAGAGCGGGCGACTCCAGCCCGATCTCGCCCGGGTAGGACCCGGTGACACGAGGCGCACCGGCGGGGTCGTCGCTCTCGACGAACACGCAGGGCAGTGCGAGATAGTCGGCCAGCGCCTTGAGCGCGATCTCGCGAACGTGGGCGTGATCGGCAGCACTCGCCAGCGAGCGCGATACCGACAGCATCTCCTGGATCTGGTGCCGGCTCTCGCGCAGTTCCCGCAACTGCCGGCGCACCTTGCCCGCCAGCTGCCCCGCGACCACCGCCACCAGCAGGAAGATCAGCAGCGTCAGGATCTGGTCCTGATGAATCATCGCCAGCGTGAAGCGCGGCTCGGTGAACAGGAAGTTGTAGACCAGAGCGCTGAAAACCACCGCCAGCATCGCCGAGCGCGTGCCCGCGCGCAGCGCACTGGCAAGGACGGCAGCCAGAAAGATCAGCGACAGATTGGCCAGTTCGACCTGGGTCGAAAGCAGCTGGGCCGCCAGCGCCGCCAGCGCGGTGCCCGCCAGCGGCCACAGCCACTCCCGCGCCAGCGGCGGTTGCCAGCGGGGGCGAGAGGGCCGCGTCATCGCCTCTTCGTCGGCCAGCACGATCAGATCGAACGGCGGGCGCCGCGCCAGCAGCCGGTCGACCAGCGGTCGTCGCCATCCCGATCGCCACCCCGATCGCCACAAAACGGGTTGCCACCACGCCTGTCGCCGTGAAGTCGCCCGTCCGATCATCAAGGCGGTGATGTTGTGGCGTGCCGCGTGGTCCAGTAGCTCCGCCAGCGGGTCGTCACCGCTGAGAGTTTCCCAACGCCCGCCCAACTGCTCGGCCTGCTGGCGCAGATTGCTCGACTCGCTGGCCGTCGCGGGATCGACATCGCGAAGCGGCGTGACCTGCACGGCCTGCCAGGGTGCCTGGTGACGCTGAGCCCAGCGGCTGGCCGCCCGCAGCAGGCCGTGATCGCCACGCTTGCCTTTCACCGCCACCAACAGTTTTGCCCGCACCGGCCAGGGGCCCGCCACACCGCTGGCGTCCATGACCTGGCGCACGTCGCTGTCGAGGCGATCCGACATCACGCGTAGCGCCAGTTCACGCAGCGCGGTGAGATTGCCAGGCGAAAAATAGTGCTCCAGCGCCGTCCGCGCCTGTTCCGGCACGTAGACCTTGCCCTGCTGCAGGCGCTCGATCAGCTCGGCGGGCGTGAGATCGATCAACGAAATGTCCCGGGCTCGAGCGATCAGCCGATCGGGGACGGTTTCGCGCATCCGAATACCGGTGATCCGCGCCACGTCGTCGTTGAGACTGTCGACATGCTGGACGTTGAGCGTGGTCCAGACATCGATACCTGCATCGAGCAGCTCTTCGATATCCTGCCAGCGCCGGGCGTGACGACCACCGGGAATATTGCGATGGGCCAGTTCGTCGACCAGCAGGATCTGCGGTCGACGCGTCAGCGCGGCGTCGAGGTCGAATTCATGGAAGGTGCGCCCATGACGTTCCCTGGGCGTCAGCGCCAGACTCGGCAGCCCGTCGCACAGGCGTTCGGTCTCCTCGCGGCCGTGTGCTTCAATGACGCCCAGCAGCACGTCGCCCCCGGCGTCGAAACGTTCCCGCGCGGTGCGCAACATGGCACTCGTCTTGCCCACGCCGGGGGCGGCGCCGAGAAAGATTCGCAGCGATCCGTCATGACCGGCCCGCGTCGTTGCCAACAGGGCGTCCGGATCGGGGCGCTGCACCTCGCGGGAATGATTCACGGTTTCGATCTCCGACAATCCGCTTCAGGATAGCGGGCGCGTCTCGATCTCATTCGATAGCGTCCAGGGCCAGATTGAGTGCCAGCACGTTGACGGTCGGCTGACCGAGCCAGCCGCCGCTGTCACTATAGCGCTCGACCAGCGCAGTGACAGCCGAAGGTGTCAGGCCGCGCGCGCGCGCGACACGATCGACCTGGATGGCTGCCGCTTCGGGGCTGATGGCCGGGTCGATGCCCGATCCAGAGGCAGTCAGCAGGTCCACCGGTATCCGGCCCGGCTCGACGCCGTCGCGGGCGGTGATCTGCCCGGCGTCGGCCTCGGCGCGTTCCCGCAATGCCGGATTGCTCGGCGCCAGGTTGGAACCGCCAACCGCGTCGGCCGCGTAATCCACCGCCGAAGGCCGGCCCTGAAAATAGCGTTCGCTGGTGAATCGCTGACCCACCAGCGACGAGCCGATGACCCGACCCTCCACATCGGCCAGCAGACTGCCGTTGGCCTGATGAGAAAACCCCAACTGGCCCAATCCGACCACCACCAGCGGATAGAGCAGACCGAGCACCACCGCCATGAGCAGGCTGAAGCGGATTGCCGTCAGCCAGCTGCCGGAGCCGGCAAAGCGATGGGCAGCTTGAGAGGTCTCATGGGGATCACCATGAGCGGAAACGTCGTGACGGGAATCAGTGACTGACATGGCAAGTCTCCAGAAATCTCAGAACAGCGGACCGATGAGCAGATCGATCAGCTTGATGGCGGGGAACGGCAGCAACAGACCACCGAGACCGTAGATCAGCAGGTTGCGCCGCAGCATGGCGCTGGCGGAGGCGGCGCGAACCCGCACGCCGCGCAGGGCGAACGGGATCAGCGCGGGTATCACCAGGGCGTTGAAGATCACCGCCGACAACACCGCGGACTCGGGCGAGTGCAGATCGAGCACGTCGAGACCGCCCAGCGCCGGCACGCTGGCGGCGAAGATCGCCGGCAGAATCGCGAAATACTTGGCGACGTCGTTGGCCAGCGAGAAGGTGGTGAGCGCCCCGCGGGTGATCAGCAGCTGCTTGCCGATCTCCACCGCGCTGAGCAGCTTGCCGGGGTCGGAGTCGAGATCGACCATGTTGGCCGCTTCCCGCGCCGCCTGGGTGCCGGAGTTCATCGCCAGTCCCAGATCGGCCTGGGCCAGCGCCGGGGCATCATTGGTGCCGTCGCCCATCATCGCCACCAGCCGACCGGCGGCCTGCTCTTCACGGATCAGTTCGAGCTTGCGCTCCGGGGTCGCTTCGGCGATGTAGTCGTCGACGCCGGCTTCGGCGGCGATCGCGGCAGCGGTGATCGGGTTGTCGCCGGTGATCATCACCGTCTTCACGCCCATCTCGCGCAGTTGCTGGAACCGCTCGGCGATCCCCGTCTTGATCACGTCCGACAGCGCGATCACGCCCAGCAACACGTTGCCCTCCAACACCGCCAGCGGCGTGGCACCGTGGCGTGAGATACGTTCGACCAGCGCCTCGAAATCCCCCGGCACGCGGCCTCCGGCTTCCCGTACCAGCCGGGCGATGGCGTTGGGCGCGCCCTTGCGCCAGCATCGACCATCGGCGAAATCGAGACCGGACACCCGACTCATCGCGGAAAACGGCACGACCTCGGCGTTCTGCGGCGAATCCAGCGTCGCGCCCTGATCGCGCGCCAGGACGACAATGGAGCGCCCTTCGGGGGTCGGATCCTGCAGCGAGCAGACACCGGCGATCTCCCGCAGTCGTGTCAGATCGACCCCCTGACACGGCGCGAATTCGGTGGCGCGACGGTCGCCGAGCGTGATCGTGCCGGTCTTGTCGAGCAGCAGGGTGTCGATGCTGCCGGCGATCTCCACCGCCTTGCCGGACTTGGCGATGAGGTTGGCGCGTAGCGCCCGTTCCATGCCGGCGATGCCGATCGCCGGCAGCAGCCCGCCGATGGTGGTGGGAATCAGGCACACCAGCAGCGCCACCAGCATCACCGTCGAGGTCTCGATCCCCACGAACAGCGCCATCGGCACCAGCGTGACCACGACGATCAGGAATACCAGCGTCAGCGTCGACAGCAGCACGGAGAGTGCCAGCTCGCTGGGCGTCTTCTGGCGGCTGGCGCCTTCCACCAGCGCAATCATGCGGTCGAGCAGCGACTCGCCGGGATCGACGCTGACCTCGACGATCAGCTCGTCGGAGAGCAGCTTGGTGCCGGCGCTGACGCCGCTGTTATCGGTGCCCGCCTCGCGCAGCACCGGCGCGGACTCTCCGGTCATGGCCGATTCGTTGATCGAACCGGCACCCTGGATGATTTCACCGTCGGCAGGAATCAGCTCCCCAGCGATCACCCGGACGCGATCGCCCCGGCGCAGCCGATCGGCGGCCACGGTCTCTTCGCCGCTCTGGGTCACACGCCGCGCCGTCAGCTCGCCCCGGGTGGCACGCAGGCTGCCGGCATGGGCCTTGCCCCGGGCCTCGGCCATCGCCTCGGCGGCATTGGCGAACAGCACCGTGGCCAGCAGGATCAGCGTCACGATCGAGGCGAAGACGGCCTGAGCGCGTCCGGCGTCGATCGCCATGCCGGTGTAGAGCGCGCAGACCAGGGTGCCGATGGCGACCACCGCCATGACCGGGTTGCGCGCCAGGCTGCGCGGATTCAAGCGGCGCAGGGACTCTCCCAACAGCATCAGCGGTTGAATACGCAGACCGGGCGATGCTTCCCGTGATTGCCTCGTTGTCATGTCGCTCTCCTCGATTCGATTGATCACGGCAGGGTCAGCTGTTCGGCGATCGGCCCCAGCACCAGGGCGGGCAGGAAGCCGAGCAGATTGACGATGACGATGACGCCGGCGGGCAGCCCGACGAAGGCCCCGCTCTCCAGCGACAGGGTGCCGCGCCCCTGCGGCGCCGTGCGTTTCTCGGCCAGCCAGCCGGCCACCGCCAGCGGCACCAGCATCGGCAGGAAGCGGCCGACCCCAAGCGCCAACACGCAGGTCAGGTTCCACCAGGGCGTGGCGTCACCGAGCCCTTCGAAGCCGGAGCCGTTGTTGGCGAACGCCGAGGTATATTCGTAGAGCACCTGGGAGAGGCCATGAAAGCCGGGGTTGGAGTTGCCGGTCAGGGCGGGGAACGCCACGGTGGCGGCGGTCAATCCGAGGATGATCAGCGGTTGCGCCAGGATCGCCAGCGAGATCCAGCGCATCTCGCGGGTCTCCAGCGGCTTGCCGAACAGCTCCGGGGCGCGGCCGATCATCAGCGAGCCGATGAAGGCCGCCAGCATCAGATAGAGCAGATAGCCGATCAGGCCCACGCCGATGCCGCCGAAGGTGACGTTGACGAACATGTCCATCAGCAGGCCCAGCCCGCCCAGCGGGTTGAAGCTGTCGTGCATGGCGTTGACGGAGCCGTTGGAGGTCTGCGTCGTCCAACTGCCCCACAGCGCGGAGAGATCGCTGCCGAAACGCACCTCCTTGCCTTCCAGGTTGGGGCTGCCGTCCACGACGAGCCCGGTGAGTGCGGCATTGTGCAAGCGTTCGGAGACGACCATCATCGTGGTGGTCACCAGTGAGAACGCGATCATCACCGCGCCGATGCCTATCATCAGCCGGCGACGGCCGCTGATGACGCCCACCGCGATCAGCGACGCCACCGGAATCAGCAACAGCGAGATCGTCTCGATCAGGTTCGAAAACCCAGTGGGATTCTCCAGCGGCATGGTCGAATTGGGGCCGTACCAGCCGCCGCCGTTGGTACCCAGCTGCTTGATCGCCACCATCGGCGCCACCGGACCGCGCGGAATCACCTGGGTCGCTCCTCCATCGAGCATCGCCACGCTCTGGGCGCCGTGATAGGTCGCCGGCACGCCCTGCCACACCAGCAGCAGCGCCACGATCAGCGACAGCGGCAGCAGCACCCGCACCACGATCCGGGTGAGGTCGACGTAGTAATGACCGACCGAGCAGTGACCGACCGAGTCGTGGCCCACCCCGCGCCCGGCGGGCGTACTGGTGCTGACGGTCGTGCTGGTGGTCTGGCGCCGGAGCAGCGTGCGCGTGATGGCGAGCAGCACCGCCAGCCCGGTCGCCGGGGTCACAAACTGCAGCGTGACGATGGCAAACGTCTGGCTCAGGTAGGAGAGCTGCGCCTGGCCCGAGTAGTGCTGCTGGTTGGTGTTGGTGGCGAACGAGACCGCGGTGTGAAGCGCCGTATCCCAGCTCATGCCGGGGATGCCATCGGGGTTGAGCGGCAGCAGGCCCTGGCCCATGAAGATGAGCCAAGCCAGCCCGATCAGCAGCAGGTGAAGTTTCAACACGGCCAGCAGATAGGCCGACCAGGTCATCGACGCCTGTCGGTCGACGCCGGCCAGGCGCATCAGGACCGATTCCACCGGCCCGAAGAGACGATCCATCACGCTGGATCGATCCGTATCCAGCGCCCGCCCCATATAGAGCCCCAGGGGCAGGGCCAATCCGATCAGCAGGGCGTAGCAGAGCGTGATCGCGTTCATGGCTAGAATCGCTCCGGCCAGCACAGCGTCGCCAGCAGATAGACGGCCGTCATTAGGGCGATCGCCAGCATCAGGTAGGACATGGGTTACCTCCTCGTTCGAGAGGCGCTCAGTGTCGAGTCGAGGGGCGTAAAAATTCGATGTGGAAATTCGCGCGAAGACGTAAAGAAAGCGTAAAAGCGGGAATCGAGGACGGCGGTGGTGGCATTGCGCGGTGGGGGTCGGCATCATCGTGACGATGGGTACATATTCAGCGACAACGACAATCCGGTGACAGCGCATCATGACCAGTCAGGAACTTCTCGGGAAACTCGTCGGCTTCGATACCGTCAGCCGCGAATCCAATCTCGCGCTGATCGAGTTCGTCCGCGATTACTTGAACCAGCACGGCGTCGACAGCGAACTTATCCACAACGAGGATGGCAGCAAGGCCAACCTGTGGGCGACGATCGGCCCCGCCGATCGCGGCGGCGTGGTGCTTTCCGGGCATACCGACGTGGTCCCGGTGGAC
>NZ_CEXLVS010000088.1:0-15163 GCF_982684285.1 Salinicola sp.
GCGGGATTTTTCCGCGGGCGTTTCGTGGTAATATCGCCTAGCCGGGTTTCGCCCGGCTTTTTTGTGCGGGCTGTATCCGTGCCATCACGCTCGGCCACGACGAGTCAGGCGAGTCTGGGATGCGCCGCGTGGCCACGCCTCATGGCGCTTCGGCCGCGACTATCACGGGGTGGGCAAGGGAGCGCGCAAGCTCGCCTTGGCACCCGATCACCACCGAACCACCGCTTGGCAGGACAAGCTCATGACGATCGCTGACCGCTGGTTGCTTCCCGACGGCATGGATGAAATATTGCCGCCGCAGGCAACCCGGATGGAGGAGTTGCGTCGGACGCTGCTCGACCTGTACGACCGCTGGGGCTACGACCTCGTCATGCCACCGCCGGTCGAGTTTCTCGACTCGCTGTTGACGGGCACCGGCACCGACCTGGATCTGCAGACGTTCAAGCTGACCGATCAGTTGACCGGCAGGATGATGGGGGCCAGCGCCGATGTCACGCCGCAGGTGGCGCGCATGGACGCCCATTCGCTGAAGCGCCAGGGGCCGGTCCGGCTCTGCTACTGCACGACCGTATTGCGCGCTCAGGCGGACAAGCACCAGGGTGGCCGGAGTCCGATGCAGGTCGGCGTCGAGCTGTTCGGGCACGCCGGCCTGGACGCCGATGTGGAAGTGCTGAGGCTGGCGCTCTCCAGCCTCGCGGCGGCGGGCGCGCGGGAGACGCACCTGGCGCTGAGCCACATCGCGATCTATCGCGAGCTGGTGCGCGGCATCGGCTGGAGCGAAGACGTCGAGCGGGCGCTCTTCGATGCCATCGAGCGCAAGGCGTACGTCGTCATCGACGAACTGGTGGCCGCGAACGTCGCCGATCCCAAGCTGGCGCGCATGCTCAGCGAACTGCCGAGACTGCATGGCGGCGCGGAGATTCTCGAGCACGCCAGGTTGGCCCTGGCCGATGCGCCGGAAGCCGTGCGTGAAGCGCTCGACCAGTTGGTGCGGTTGCATCGCGGTGTGGTGGCCGAGCACCCTGAGGTATCTTTCTACTTCGATCTGGCCGAGCTTCGTGGCTATCAGTATCACACCGGGATGGTGTTTGCCGCCTACGTGCCGGGATACGGTCAGGCGCTGAGCAAGGGTGGGCGTTACGACGATACCGGGAAGGCGTTCGGTCGAGCCCGTCCCGCTACCGGTTTTTCCATGGATCTCAAACAGTTGGCGACCCTGGCCGAGCGCGAGCCGCCAACCAATGGCATCTGGGCGCCGAACCTCGAGGATGCGGCGCTGAATGACGCCATCAATCGCCTGAGGGCACAGGGAGAGCGCGTGATCCAGGCACTGCCCGACCAGCGGACCGGTCCGGGTGCACACCGATGCAATCGCCATTTGGTGCTCCAGGACGGAGAGTGGCGTACCGAGCCGCTGGCTTGACCGATGACGGCGAGACGCCGACCGGGTGACAGCGAATGGATCGCGACGAACGACGGGATCGCGACGGGTTGATCAAGAGACGAGAGCAATGGGCAAGAACGTAGTCGTATTGGGTACTCAGTGGGGCGATGAGGGCAAGGGCAAGGTCGTCGACCTGCTGACCGAGTCTGCCAGTGCCGTGGTGCGGTTCCAGGGCGGACACAACGCCGGCCACACGCTGGTGATCGATGGTGAGAAAACGGTACTGCACCTGATCCCCTCCGGCGTGTTGCGCGACGACAAGATCTGCGTAATCGGCAACGGTGTGGTGCTGTCGCCGGAAGCGCTGATCGAGGAGATCAAGGAGCTGGAGGCCAAGGACGTGCCGGTGCGCGAGCGCCTGCGGCTCTCGCCTGCCTGCCCGTTGATCCTGCCGTACCACGTCCGCCTCGACCAGGCGCGCGAAAAGGCCCGCGGCATCGCCAAGATCGGCACCACCGGTCGCGGCATCGGCCCGGCCTACGAGGACAAGGTCGCGCGACGTGGCCTTCGCCTCGGCGACATGCTGCATCGTGAGCGTTTCGCCTCCAAGCTGGGCGAGGTGCTCGACTACCACAACTTCGTGCTCACCCGGTATCACGGCGAGCCCGCGGTCGACTTCCAGGAAGTGCTGGATCAGGCAATGGCCTTTGCCGAAGAGCTGCGCCCGATGGTCTGCGACACGGTTTCGCTGGTGCACGACATCCGCAAGTCCGGCGAGAACATCCTGTTCGAGGGCGCCCAGGGCTCGCTGCTGGACATCGACCACGGTACCTACCCGTACGTCACCAGTTCCAACACCACCGCCGGCGGTACCGCGACCGGCTCCGGTGTGGGGCCGCTCTATCTCGACTACGTGCTGGGTATCACCAAGGCCTATACGACCCGGGTGGGGTCCGGCCCGTTTCCCACCGAGCTGTTCGACGAGTTCGGCCGGCATCTGGCGGAGAAGGGCCACGAATTCGGCGCCACCACCGGGCGCGCGCGACGCTGCGGCTGGTTCGACGCCGTGGCGCTGCGCCACGCGGTGCAGATCAACTCGGTATCGGGTATCTGCCTGACCAAGCTCGACGTCCTCGATGGTCTCGAGAACATTCGGGTCTGTGTCGGCTATCGCAGCAAGGATGGCGAGACCATCGACAATCCCGTCGACTCCGAGGGATACGAGGTGATCGAGCCGCTCTATCACGATCTGCCGGGCTGGAACGAGTCGACCATCGGCGCGCGCAGCGTTGACGACCTGCCGGCGAATGCGCGGGCGTACATCGCCTTCCTCGAGAAGGAAGTGGGGACACCGATCGATATCATCTCCACCGGCCCCGACCGCAACGAGACGATCGTGCTGCGCAATCCATTCGACTGATTGCCCGCGCTGCGTGCTGCACCCAACGACGAGACCCGCTGCCTGGCAGCGGGTCTCGTCGTTGGGTGGGGTGGGTCGGGGTGGCGTCGATGCCGGACCGGCACATTGCGCGCCCTAGGATGACTTGCCTGCAGCGTCGGCGATAGCTGGATCCTCGAGCAGATCCTGCAGCGTTCTGATGGCGGTTTCGCTGTCGCTCTCCATCACCCCGTCGAGCCAGATCATCGCCTGCTGCTGGTTGACGAACTCCACGCCTCGCGCCTGGAGGTAGGCCTGAGCCAGCGACACGCGCGCGGACCGATGCCCCTGGCGTGCGGCCTCGACCAGCAGTTCGGCGCCCTTGTGTGGATCTCGCGGCAGTACGTCGCCACTGAGATAGGCTCGACCGAGAGCCGCTTCGGCGCCGGCGTGGCCGCTGCCGGCGGCGGCGGCCAGCAGGCGTTCGCCGCGCTCCACGTCCTGGGCAATGCCGCCTTGCCCCTCCAGATAGGCCGTGCCGAGTGAAGCCTGGGCGGAGACGTTGCCGTTGTCGACTGCGCGGGAAAGCCACTCGACGGCCTGCGTCGGGTCCTGAGCGACGCCGTTGCCCTCGAGATAGGCTTGCCCTAGCAGACGCTGGGCGTTGTCGTCGCCGCGCTGCGCCGCCCGCTCCAGATAGCCCACGCCTCTGGCGGGGTCGGCGGCGACACCGGTGCCGTTGAGGTAGGCTTCGCCCAGCGTTACACCGGCGGAGCCGTGGCCGGCATTGGCGGCCCGGGTCAGCAGCCTGACGCCGCGCTGCGGATCGGCCGCTACGCCGTCGCCGCGCAGCAGCACCTCGCCGAGATCCGCCTCGGCCCCCACGTGGCCGGCGGCGGCCGCGCGTTCGAAGTAGCCGGCGGCGCGGGCCTTGTCGACGCCGACGCCCAGTCCGTCGGCATACAGACGACCGAGCGAGGCGGTGGCACCGGGATGGCCCTCTTCGGCAGCGCGTGACAGCCATTTCCTGGCGCTGGCGTAATCGACTCGCACCCCCCGTCCACCGAGATAGGCCCGGCCCAGGTCCGCCATGGCCGGCACTTGCCCCATCCGCGCCGCACGGATCAGGTCGTCGATATTGCCCTGCTCACCGCTGGCACGATAGGTGCGCGCCAGTGCCTGCTGGGCGGAAGGGTGGCCGGCGCGAGCGGCGCGCTGAAGCCAGCGTTCCGCGTGATCGAGGTCGGGCGGAACGCCGACCCCGTCGCGGTAGGCCCTGCCGAGTACGACCATCGCGTAGGCATCGCCCTGGTTGGCGGCCTGCTCGAGCAGTTTGACACCTTGACGGGCGTCGCCGGACAGCTTGCCCTCGAGCATGCCCTGGCCGAGCCGGGTCTTGGCGGTGGTGTCGTCGGGGTCCTGCTCGATGGCCCGGCCCAGCCACTGCCGGGCCTTGGCCGGATTGCGCTGGAGTCCTTTTCCGTCCAGGTAGGCGATCCCCAGGGTGCGTGCGGCACCGCTCTGGTTCTGGTCGGCCGCCTCGGTCAGTAGCGAGACACCGCGTACGGGATCGGCCGGCGTGCCCTCGCCCTTGAGATAGGCCTCGCCGAGGCGCGCCGTGGCGTAGGGGTGGCCCAGTTCGTGGGCGCGTTCGAGATAGTCGATGCCCTGTGCCGGTTGGGCCTGGACCTTGTCGCCGTCGAGATAGGCGCTGCCCAGCAGCGCCAGCGCATAGGCGTCGTCCTGCTGCGCCGCCCGTGTCAGCAAGCGAATGCCGTGTTGGGGATCCGTCGCCAGCACATCGCCCGTCAGGTAGGCCTGGCCCAGGGTGCGGGCGGCATCGCGCTGGCCGCGGCCGACGGCCTCCGAAAGCCACTTTTCGGCCAGCTCCGGGTCGGGCTCGACCCGACCCTCGCCGAGGTAGGCTTGCCCCAGCCAGTAGGCGGCATCCCCATTGCCGGACTCCGCGGCACGTCGGAGCATCTCCATCCCGCTGGCGGGATCCCGCTGCGTCACCAGCAGGTGGCCGGCGGCCGCCAGCGCCTGGGGATCGCCGCTGTCGGCGGCCCGGCGCAGCCACTGCCGCTGGCGTGTCGGTTGGGGAAGCAGGCCGTCCTCGGCGTAGAGACGCGACAGCGCCAGCATCGCGCCGACATCGCCGCTCTCGGCACGGGGCGTCATCGCCTGGGCGTAGCGTTCGGCGTAGGCGCGGGCCTGGCCCGGATCGTTGCCGAAAGCGCCGCCGGGGGCGTAGTTCTCGGCCAGCGTCTGGAGGGCGCGGGGCTCGTTCTGCGCCGCGGCCTTCTCCAACTGCCCGCGGGCCCCGTCGATGTCCTTCGGCACCCCCTCGCCGGAGAGCTGCATCTCGGCGAGTTCGATGCGCGCGCCGGGGTTGCCGTCGTGATCCACGGCCTGCTGAAACAGGTTCCACGCCAGCGCCGGGTCGCGCTTGACGCCGTCGCCGGTGCGGTAGAGTCGACCCAGCTTCAACGAGGCATTGTCGAGGCCGCTGAACGCATAGGGAACCGCCCGGCGATAGTATTGGGCGGCGAGGGCGGGATCGCGAGGAACGCCCTCGCCGTCGTCATAGATTCTGGCCAGTTCGTAGCTGGCCTCGGGATGCGTCCGCGCCATTGGCTCGAGCAGTTCGATGGCCTCGAGGCTCTGCCCCCTGGTTTCGAGGCTGCGGATGTACTCCACCCGATTCCAGTCGGTGGAGGGCATCGACTCGATGTAGTGGTGCGCGAACAGCTCACGGTCCTGGGCTGCGATCGGTTGGGTCTGGGCGGGTTGCTGGCTCGCGCAGGCGGTCAGCAGCACCACCGATGCCAGGCCCAGCATGAAGCGGCTGCCGGAGCGGCGCCGCGTCTTGGAAAGGAAAGGCATGGCGTCGGGCGTCGGTATCGTCATCTGCTTGTCTCCTTCTGGTCCGGCCTTCGTCCCTGAAGCGGGCCAGGAATGGTCATGGGTCGAGTCCGCAGCTCGAATGTGGATGTCGGGGAGCGACGGCGGCGTCAGGTGTCGGGCTCGAAGGCGGCGAGTTCCGTTCTCTCGGGTTCCGGCAGTGCGCGGGGCTGTGCCTGCGGGTCCATGAAATAGAAGGTGACGTAGCCGCCGGCGCTGCGGTTGTCGACGGGCCGCTTCTGGCTGACGTAGTGGGCGACTCGGTCGTCATCGCGATGACTGAGATAGATCTCCATCCAGGCGAGATACTGCTCGTCGTCGAGGAAGCCGTAGTACTGGGCGTGGGTCGCCAGATTCCCCAGCGCCGCCGGATCGTCGAACGTGTCCAGGGCAAACTGGACCGCGTCGTCGAGGGTGTGGCCGCGGTACTCGAAGTCGAACAGGTCGTAGCCCTGGCGATAGGCCACCTGCATGATGTTGACCAGATAGAGCAGGGCGTAATTCTGGTAGTGGCTGGCGCGGCGGCCGCGAGCCATCTCGTGGGGCAGGGCGCCACGGGGCGTCAGGTCGTGGAGCGCCGAGTAGATCGCGCTGATGCCGAACTGGAACAGCTCATCGTCGTTTGTCAGCACGCCGATCATGCTGGCGTAGAGCGCCCGGCGGTAGAAGTGGTTGTTGCAGCAGCTCGGCTCCCCGCCTTGGATGGCGGAGTGCTTGTGGGCCAGCGCGTTGAGCCAGTGATTGATGCGCTCGATCGCCTCCGGGTGCTTGTCCGCGACGACCGGACGCACGATCGAATAGGCCATCGCCGCGGCGAACATCATCGACTCCGTCGAGTACCAGCCCTGGGGCTCGAGACGGTCATAGTAGAAACGGCTCAAGGCGTCGTGAGTCGCCCACTTGTCCAGAAACCGGACCAGGCAGTCGGCGTAGTAGTAGTCGCCGGAGGCCACGTAGGCCCCGGCCAGGTTGGAGACGGTGTCCTCGAAGTCGAACAGCGGCTCGGAGGCCAGCTCCCAGGCCTTGGGCTGGGGGTAATAGCCGGGAATCCGGATCACGCTGTCCAGCGTCGGTTTGGAGAGCTCCTGACGACAGCTGGGACCGTGCATCAATTGATCCCGGTTGTACTGCAGCAGGTCGTTATCGGTGCGCTTCAGCAGCGCCATTCGTGCCTGAACGTCGAAATAGGAGGCCTCCGGATCGGTGACCATGTATTCCGACAGATCCAGCTTCTGACGCTCGGCGTAACTCATCGTCCGACTCGCCTGGCTGGTCTGGCTCGGCTGGGAGGGTTTGTCGTGGGTCGCCTCGGCTGCCTGCGTCGACGGCGGCGGACCGATCGCCGCCAGACCCAGCAGCAGGACGAAGCCTTGGCGCAGACCGAAGCGGCCCGCGGTTGAGATCCGGTTCATGGAAGTCGACTCCCTGTCGAAGGATCGATCACGCCTTGGGGGTCATCAGCGTGAAGTCGGCGAAATCGACGGTCTGGTTCCTTGGCGTGCGCCAATCGCTGCCATGGCCGCCGAAGAAGGTCGAGAACATCAGCCCATCGATGTGCACGTCATCCGTCGTGCGATAGACGATGCCTTGCTGCTCGAGTGTCGGTTGGCCATCGATCCAGACACGTGCAACACCGTTCCGGCGATCGGGGTCGTTCAGCACGATCTCCTGCTCCACGGTGACCCACTGGCCTGGTGTGAAGTGCCACAGGCCGCGGCCCACCGATTCGCCGTAGTCGGCGTCCTTGTTGACGATGTATTCGTAGAGCTCGCCCTGGCCCTGCTTGCGCCACATGAAGCGCATCGAGAAGCCGTTCTTGCCGGTGACCTCGTCGCCGCCGGTGGGGCCGTCGCCCCCGTAGAGTCCCGGCAGCTTGCCGCCCTTGACGAAAGCGAAGCCGGGTGGGAAGCGAACCCGATAGCGCAGACAGGCCCGATCGGCCTGGCGCAGCGCAGGGACGGGCATCACGAAACCGGCACCGCCCTCTTCGGCATCGCTGGGGGAGGAGGTGCCGGCGGGGTAGTGGACCCGCAGGGCGGGTGAATCCAGCCCGCTGTCGGCGCGATCCAGGACCTGCAGGTTCTGCTCGCCCCAGCGACGCTGGCCACCCAGGCCGTCTGCGACCCACGTTTTCGGGTCGGCCTTGGCCCCTGCATCCAGGGCCAGGGTCTGCACCGGTGCGTAACGCGATGAACAGGCACCGACCTGCGGTTTGGCGAGCGCATCGTCGCTGGCCGCCAGGGCGGGCAGCGAGGTCAGCGCCAGCGCGCCGGCGGTCACAATGGCCGCGCTCAACGGGCTCGTCAGGCGGCGTTGGAGGTCTTCGAGTCGGGACAGGATCATGTTCGTCTCCTTGGGCGATGGGTGCCTTGCGATGGGTATCGCGTCGGATCGGTGGCGGTGGCATGAAAGATGTGCCATGCGATCAGTTCATCGCGCTCTTCAGGCCCTGGGTCATGCCGTCGGCGGCGCGTCCCCAGAGCGACTGCACGCCCTGGAACATCGCCCGGCCGGCCTGATAGCTCCACTCGGCGGCGGTATCGAGCATCGGTGCCTCGGTGAAGCGCACGTCGACCGGCGTGCCGACCGCACTGGCCGGTAGCGGCGCCTCCGGCACCAGCAGCACGCTGGCCACGTTCTGCTGCTGCCGGACCCAGTCCGGAAAGCCGGCGCGAGGTTGGCGCTCGACGTCCAGCGCCACGCTGCGCACGCGAGCGGGAATGGGCTCCGACGCGTTGGGCAGGGCGATGTAGGCCTGCTGGTGATTCTCGATATCGCCGATGTCGTCCATGTGCACCAGCGCCTCGACCATGACGTCGTTGTCGTGGGTGCTGACCAGGGTCATGACCCGATCGCCCTCGTTGACGTAGGTGCCACCGGCGGCGCTCAGCGCCCAGGCGACCTCACAGTCACACGGGCTGTAGATGGTGTTGGCCGCGACCCGCGCCTTGTAGGCGTCGATGCGCGAGCTTTCGTAGTCGCGTGCGGTCTCGAACTGTTCGACACGGGTCCTGGCGATTGCCGGTGACAGGATTTCGTAGCCCAGCTCGCCGCCCGACGGATTGGACGAGGTGGCGACGCTGACCTTGCTGTTGCCGGCGCTGTCGAGACTCTGCTGCAGGTTTTCGATCAGTCGCTCGTTGTAGTCGAACGAGGCCTGGGAGAGCAGCAGATCGTTCTGCAGCTCCGCGTTGTTGACGTCGATCAGGGGCTGGTCGCGTTCGACCCTGTCGCCGGCCTTGAGATCGAGATCCTTCAACTGGCCGGCACCGGGCGCCAGAATGTCCGTGCGCGGCGCGGTCACCGCAGCGAAACTGGGCTCGATCAGAAAGACGTTGCGATAGACCGTGGCGGCGACGGCAGCCGTCAGGACGCCCGCCGCGACCAGCAGTGCCAGATAGCGGAACATGGGGACGCGGCGCTTCGGCTTGGTAGCCGGCGTCGCCACGTTGCCCTGTCGTTTGCGGGGCGTCTGGGAATCCTGCGGATCGACCAGGCCGTCGAGGCTGACGTGGCGCCCGCTCATCTGGGCGCGAATCACCCGGCGCAGGATGTCGCGCTGGCGGGGCTCCATCCGCGTGAACTCGAAGGCGATGCACTGTCGGCGACCCTCGCCCATCTCGCGCCGCGGACGCGCCATGGCGGGAAGCGCGAATTCGATGCCGCTGGCGGCCAGCATCAGCGCGACGGGAATCTCGCGGTCGCGCTCGAAATGCATCGGGGTCTCGGCGGAAAAGCCTCCCAGCGAGAGGTCATGACCCTTGACCACATGACCATCGCCCAGACGTACGTGAAAGGGCATGGCGACCCGCACGTGGCGGCGTTCGTCGCGGCGCTCGTGGCGCAACTGATCCGGATCCTGGTGGTGATCTGTCATGCATGAGTCTCCTTGTAAATCCCTGGTTTACTGGCGGTTCTGGGCCAGCACCTTGTCTTCTCCGCGGCGTTCGCCCAGCGACAGCGACAGCTCCGTCAAACGGATATCGTGTCCGCCGATCCGGAGCCGGCAGGGGCGCCGTTCGTTGCACTGCAACCGTCCGGCGCTGGCGAGCGTGGTATCGCCTGAAGTGATCTGATCGGACAGGTCTGGGTCGATCTGCAGGACGCTCGGGTGGTCGGGATCGCCATGACCGTGGATGTCGGTGCCTCGGACCCTGTCCAGTGAAGCGACGGCGGCGTTGAAACCGTTATCGATTTGAAAGTGCCCCGGTGGCAGCTGCACGCCGCCATCCTGCGGCACATCGGCGAGCGCCAGTGCCAGCCAGCGGTTGTCGTCGGCGTCGGTCGACGCCGGCCTGGCGCCAACCATCGCCGCGACCGAGAGACGATCTGCCGGTGCCATGACACCGCCGAAGACGGCCAGTGCGAATACCAGCGCGCCGAAGTAGAGGGTGTGGATGAGATGGCCGCCGAGGCGCTGACGGCGCGCGGCGCGTGGATCGTCGGGCTCGCCCGCCGAAATGCCCTGGCGCGACCAACGCTGTCGATTGAAGCGGAAGCTGACGTAGGTCTTGAGAACCGCCCCGCTGAGCTGGTTGTAGTAGAGCATCGGCACCCATAGCGCGCTCCAGCGGCCCCGCTGCCAGGCCAGCACCAGGCTGGTCAGGCCGCGGGTCATCACGATCCACAGCAGGTAGGCGAAGATGAATGAGGGGCGCACGAACAGCGTCAGCAGGATGGCGATGGTCGGGCCGATCAGCGTGGTCCACATCGATAGCCGCTGATCGACCAGGCTCCACCAGGTGAACCACCCCATCCGACTCGGCCCCAGGGCGATGGCCCGGCCGTTGGTGCGCAGCATGTTGCCGAACCAGCGACGCATCAGGTCCTGCGTCGATTTGAAGAAGCGCCGGCGATCCGGCAGCTCCTCGAAACCGGTGACATGGACGTCGGGCAGGTAGAGCATCTTCCAGCGATGCTTGAGCAGCCAGAACCAGGTCGACTTGTCGTCGCCGGAGAGAAACTTGAAGTTGCCGAAGCGCCAGTGCTCGACGTGATCGTTCTCGACCAGTTCGATGAACTCCGGCTCGGTGGCGAGGTCGGCACGAAACGCGCTGTAGCGGCCGGTCAGCACCAGCAGTCGTTCGGAGACCGCGGTCGAGCTCATCACCAGATGACGCTGGGCGTAGCGCAGGTCGTACCACTCCTTGGTCATGTCGTTGCCGATGACGACGGCGCTGTTGTTGGTGGTGATCGCCCCCAGGTCTTCCCGGGCCAGGAAGAACGACAGCGAGCGTTCCAGCGTCCCCGGTTCGATGCGGATGTCGCCGTCCATGCTGACCAGCAACGAGCGGGGCGTCGGCATGCAGCGCGAGATGGCTCGCAAGACTTCGGCCATGGCCGAGCGTTTGCCGTCGCCTTTCTGGAACATGTAGCGAACGCTGACATTGGCGGGCCAGCCATGCTCGTCCATGACCTGGTCGATGATGTCGACGTCGCTGCGGTCGGCGATGGCGGCGAACAGCGTGGTCGGTACACCGTAGTCGGCCGCATCCCGGATCAGCGCGTCATAGACGGCGAAAGTCACTTCGGTATCGATCCGAAACGATGTGCACAGGATATAGAGGGCGTCTGGCGTTTCGTTGGCACCGACGGCATCGGCCTCCGCCCGTAGCCGTGGAAACATGCGGCGGTTGTACCAGACCGACCGGATCGCCTGGACGAACCACCACGAGTAGCGCCAGGCGCCGATCAACCCCACGGCGAAGAGGAAGCTCTTCGACCCGGGATGGAAGACCTCGTCCGGCAGATGCGTTACCAGCAGCAGGACCAGCGTGGCGAGCAGCAGCATGACCGTGGCTTCGGTCGCCACCGATGCCTTGCTGGGTCTGGCTCGGGTGTAGTGGATGTGGCTCATCGGGTTGTCCCTGGAGTCGTTCCTGGGTTGCGTTCCTCGACCCGAGTCCTTGCGTCAGGCGCGCAGACACGAAGTCCCCCTGATCGATGCCGTGGCACCGATCGGGAACGTCATGAGGGTCGAGGGGTCGGCGACGTCAGTCGCCGACGGGGCGGTTATCAGAGTGTGTAGGCGACGCTCGGGCTCGTTCGCTCGGCCGGTGATGCCGCTGCGGTAGCGACGGCGACAGGCTGGGCGATGCGCAGCGAGTCGGCACGACCCACCGCGAAATAGAGCAGGCCGGCGGCGCGCACGCTCTTGGGATCGAACAGGTTGCGTCCGTCGATGATCACCGGGGTGGTGAGCCGCTCCCGCAGGCGGCGGAAGTCGACCGTGCGGAAGGCCTTCCATTCGGTGCAGATCACCAGGGCGTCGGCGCCCTCCAGGGTATCGTCCCGGCGCTTGGTCAGTTCCAGGTCGTCGCGTTGGCCGTAGATACGTCGGCACTCATCCATGGCCTCGGGATCGTGGGCGCGAACCTTGCCGCCGGCGGCCCAGACCGCCTCCATCAGTGTGCGACTCGGGGCTTCGCGCATGTCGTCGGTGTTGGGCTTGAAGGCAAGCCCCCATATGGCGATGGTCTTGCCCCGCAGTTCCCCATCGAGCGCCTGGGAAAGCTTGGCGAACAGGTGGGTCTTCTGGCGGTTGTTCACCGACTCGACCGCGTCGAGCAGTTCGGCCTCGTAGCCGACATCGCTGGCGGTGCGCGCCAATGCCTGCACGTCCTTCGGGAAACACGAGCCGCCATAGCCGCAACCCGGGTAAATGAAGCTGTAGCCGATGCGCGGATCGCTGCCGATGCCCCGGCGCACGTTCTCGATGTCCGCACCGAGCCGTTCCGCCAGATTCGAGATCTCGTTCATGAAGCTGATCTTTGTCGCCAGCATGGCGTTGGCAGCGTACTTGGTCAGCTCGGCGCTGCGGATGTCCATGAACATCAGCTTTTCCTGACGCCGGTTGTAGGGCGCGTAGCACTCGCGCATCAGCGGCTCCACGCGGGGTGAGTCGCAGCCGACCACGATGCGTGCACCCTGGGAGAAATCCTCCACGGCCGAGCCCTCCTTGAGAAACTCCGGGTTCGAGCAGACGTCGAAGGGAATATCCACGTCGCGCTGCCGCAGTCGCTGGGCAATGGTCCCCGACACGCGGTCCGCCGTACCGACCGGTACCGTGGACTTGTCGATCACCAGCTTGTACGCCTGCATGTGGGTGGCAATGGTGTCGGCCACGTTGAGTACGTATCTGAGATCGGCGCTACCGTCCTCGTCCGGCGGCGTGCCGACGGCGATGAACTGCAGCGTCCCGAAATTGACCGCCTCGACCGGGTCGGTGGTGAACAGCAGCCGTTGGTCCGCCACGTTCTGCTTGATCAACGCCTCCAGGCCCGGTTCGTAGATCGGTACGACGCCGTTCTTCAGGCCGTTGATCTTGGCCTGATCCACGTCCATGCACATGACTTCATGCCCGGCATCGGCGAGGCAGGTGCCTGTGACCAGGCCGACATAGCCCGTTCCAAAGATGGTGATCCGCATGATCGCTCTCCTTGCTGATATTCGTATCGTGACCAGATTTCGTGATCTGGCCGTCGGCATTCACTGCGCCACCGAGGTGGGGTTGCCGATTCTTGATATCGCTACGTGGCCCCCGCGCTCCCTTGCCAGGTGTCCGGAAGATGAGTGGGACCGTTTGGCCTTGTGTTCCGTGACATCCGTACTGTCCCATCGGCGATGGGTGTTACAGCCGATGACAAACAGCGTTTCCGAAAGGGTGGGACAACGGTAGGTTCGAAGTGGCGAGGAGGCAATTCAGGAAAATCTCATGTAAAAGGACGTGCGATTTTCGTGTCACTCCATTGCACAGGGCGTGTCTTTACGCAGACACCACTTGTTGCCGAATGCCAACGGCGGACGCTCGCCGAAAAACGCCCTGAGTATCGAAAAGGCTTCATAATGTGTCTTTAGGAAAACAAGGTTTCCTGGCGTTGCGTTTTGTATTTTTATGTCATTGCGAGATTCGGCGACGTCCTCGAGCGGATCTGAATGACGGTTGTCCGGAAAGAAGAGGGCGAACCGCTCGGAGAATGGCGAGCCATGCGTCGGTAAGGGTTCACAGCGTATATAAAGAGGACTAAAATGGTCCTATATGGAGACTGTCAGGGTCGAGAGGGCATCGAGGCGTGCTGAAGCTATCGAAATTGACGGACTATGCGGCAGTGATCATGGCGCAGATCGCGCGTGACCCCGATCAGGCGCACACCGCGTCGGAACTGGCGGCGCGTGTGAAACTGCCCCATCCCACGGTGGGGAAGACCCTCAAGATGCTGTCCAAGGGCGGATTGCTCGAGTCCCGCCGAGGCTCCCACGGCGGCTACGTGTTGTCCCGCTCACCGTCTGACATCACGGCCAGCGACATCATCGCCGCGATCGAGGGGCCGATCGGCATGACCGAATGCAGCCATGCCGACGGCGACTGCGAGTTGCTCGACACCTGTGGCGTCGCCGGCAACTGGCAGCGGGTGTCGCAGGCCATACGCACCCTGCTCGACGGTGTCACCTTGGCGCACCTCGCGCAGTCCAGTCCGCTCAAGCTGCCGGTGCAGCTACCCATTCAAAGCGTGACGCTTCCCTCGGCAGGCGAGGCGTTGCGCGAACATTAAGAAGGCGCGGCAATGGCAGGACCAGCGGTGGTGACGGTTCGTTGCTTCCTGGTCCCGCCCGGGATCGTGCCTTCGTCATAAGGCTCTCGGTGGAGAGGAGAGAAGACCATGGCTAGCGAAGAGATGGAGCAGTTGGTCCGTCGCGAATACAAGCAGGGATTCGTGACCGACATCGAAAGCGATACCGTGCCGCCCGGCCTGGATGAAAGCACGATCGCCTTCATATCCCAGAAAAAGGGCGAGCCGCAGTGGATGCTGGAGTGGCGCCTCGAGGCTTACCATCAGTGGCTCAAGATGACGCCTCCCTCCTGGGCACACCTGGAGTACCCGCCGATCGACTATCAGGCGATCTCCTACTTCAGCGCGCCCAAGAAGCCGGAAGATCGCCCGCAGAGCCTGGACGAGGTGGATCCCAAGCTGCTGGAGACCTACGAAAAGCTGGGGATCCCGCTGCATGAACGGGCGGCGCTGGCGGGGGTCGCGGTCGATGCGGTGTTCGACTCCGTGTCCGTGACCACGACGTTCAAGGAAAAGCTCCACGAAGCGGGCGTGATCTTCTGCTCCATTTCCGAGGCGATCCGCGAGTATCCGGAACTGGTCCGTCAATACCTGGGCACCGTGGTGCCGCAGGCGGACAACTACTTCGCGGCATTGAACTCCGCGGTGTTCACCGACGGCTCCTTCGTCTACGTGCCGGAAGGCGTGAAGTGCCCGATGGAGCTCTCCACCTATTTCCGGATCAATGCCGCCAATACGGGGCAGTTCGAACGGACGTTGATCATCTGCGACAAGCAGGCCCAGGTCTCCTACCTCGAGGGCTGCACCGCGCCGATGCGCGACGAGAACCAGTTGCACGCGGCGGTGGTCGAGCTGGTGGCGCTGGAAGACGCCTACATCAAGTACTCCACCGTTCAGAACTGGTATCCGGGGGACGAGGACGGCAAG
>NZ_CEXLVS010000089.1:0-9222 GCF_982684285.1 Salinicola sp.
GCATGGCAGCAGCGATGGGCCAGTCGGTAAGATCGGTGGTCATCTGGGGGCCTCGATTCTGGGGGGCTCGATAGTGGCGTGGGTCGATGTCATGGCGTCGGCGAAGAACAGCGCGTCCTGATCCTGGCGCAGCTTCCACAGCGATGAGCTTTCGTCGATGGCTACATCGCGCAGGCGAATGGGCTCGCCAGCGCGGACCGGGCGCATCAACACCCGGTTGGCGGCGAGATAGTAGGGCAGTGGCGCGTCGTCGCCGAGCGGACTGGCCGGCACCAGCGCCGACGATACGCGGTCGATGCTGTGATGGTGGCCATGGGCGGTGAGCGTGGTGCCTTCGCTCAGGTTGGATCCAGCCACGGCGATCAGGTCGACATGAGGCCTCGGCTGGGCGACGCTGCTGGGAACGCCGCGGCGTACCATTTCCAGCAGGGTGGTGGCGGCTTCCAGCCCGAGCAGGTGGCGGGGCAGCGGCAGCATGGCGCTGTCGCCGCGCCGGCCGACCAGATGGCCTTTCTCGGCCAGCATCTGCCAACTGGCGCGATCATGGCCGCGCACGACCACGAATACGCCGCCGGCAAGACTGAACTCGTCCGGCCGACGCAGGCAGTGGAAGACCTCCAGCGCCGGCGTTCGCGTCAACAGGCCCCCGTCGGCAGTCGGCACGAACAGGTCGGCGATCTCGCCGAGACGGGCGATGGGGTAGTGCAGTGATGGACGATCCGGCATCACGCCGGTCGCGTTGGCGACGATCGCCATCTCGCACAGGTCCGGCACCGCGTGCTGCGGCAGTGCGCCTGCCAGGCGGGCGCGATCCGCCATCCACTGGCGGTGACCCTCGCTGTCCAGCCCCGCGGGCAACTCCCAGCGCTCCCCGAAGCCGCGGACGTCGATGCGCTTGCCATTGCTGGCCAGGGTTTCCGTCGATGGGTCGAAGACGAAGTCGTATTCGCTCGACTTGCCCGCGGCGAGGATCTCCAGGCCCACCGTTTCGGCCCAGCTGACCAGGCCGATCGCCAGCGCCGGCTGATCGCCATCCACCGGGCTGATCACGCAGCCGCGCTTGCGGGCCATGGCCGCCAGGCCGGGGCCGACCACGCTGTCGACCTCCTTGGTGACCAGGGCCACATGGTGGCCGGCCTCCAGCGCCAGCGCGGCGTGACGGGCGCCGGCCTCGGGGTGACCGGTGGCCTCGATGACGACGTCCAGGGGGAGGTCGATCACGGCTTCCAGCCGGTCGCCGACGATCCAGTCGCCTCGGTCCCAGGCGCGGCTGGCTTCTGCCGGCGTACGGCAGTGGCGGATTCGGGCCGACTCGATACCGGCGTCGACCAGTGCCTTGGCCGCGAGCGTCGGATCCAGGTCGATCACCACGCGCGCCTCCACGGCAGCCAGATGTCGTGCGTGGAGGATGAAGCTGCGGCCGAAGCCACCCGAGCCGATCACGCAGCAGCGAATCGGGGCGTCACCAGCGAGATAGTGGGAGAGATGCATCGGTAGTTCCTTGTCTCAGGGACGCGAGTCGGGGGTTGCCGGCTTCGAGGCCTGTGGCTGCTGGCGATGCAGCCGCCGGCGCCAGCCTCTCAGTCCCAGCATGCGGGAGAACAGCGGCCACACCAGCATCAACACCCCGAGCCCCATGATCGTGGTCACCAGCGAGTTGGACCAGAACACGGTCAGCGAGCCGTCGGACATCACCATCGACTGACGGAAGGCTTCCTCGGCGCGATGACCGAGCACCATGGTCAGTACCAGCGGGGCGACCGGGTAATCGAGCTTCTTGAACAGGTAACCCAGCAGGGCAAAGAACAGCAGCAGCCAGAAATCGAAGGTGGAGTTGGCGACCTGGTAGACGCCGGTGAAGATGACCGCCACGATCACCGGGCCGATGATGGCGAAGGGCACCCGCAGGATCGAGGCGTAGAGCGGTACCGTCGACAGGACCAGGATGACCGCGACCACGTTGCCCAGGTACATGCTGGCGACCAGTCCCCACACGAAATCGGGGCGGGTGATGAACAGCATCGGCCCCGGCGTCAGTCCCCAGATCATCAACCCGCCCATCATCACCGCCGCCGTTGCCGAACCCGGCACGCCGAGTGCCAGCATCGGCAGCAGCGCGGAGGTCCCCGCGGAGTGGTCCGCCGCTTCCGGCGAGACGATGCCGTTGGGCTCGCCCTTGCCGAAGCGTTCTGGATGCCGGGAGAAGCGTTTGGCGATGCCGTGACTCATGAACGAGGCGGCGGTCGGCCCGGCGGGTGTGATGCCCATCCAGATCCCGATCAGGATGCTGCGGATCAGCGATGCCCAGTAACGCGGCAGCTCCGCCATGGTGCGCAGGATATCCCGGACCCGGATGCGGCTCTTGATGCCATTGAAGCTCAGGCCCTCTTCGGTGGTGACCATGAGTTCGGCGATCCCGAACAGCCCCATGACCGCGACCAGGAAGCTGATGCCCTTGACCAGATCGGGAATGCCGAAGGTCAGGCGCAGCCCGCCGGAGACGCTATCCATTCCCACCGTGGCGAAGGCCAGTCCCAGCATCATCGAGACCAGCGTCTTCGACGGCGCGCTGGAACTCATGCCGATGAAACTGCAGAACGCCAGGAAGTAGACCGCGAAGTACTCCGGCGAGGAGAACCTGAGTCCGAACTGGGCCACCGAACTGGCCAGCAGCGTGATCATGACCACGCCGGCGAGCGCACCGAGGCCGGCGGACATGAACGCCAGGGTCAGCGCGCGGGTCGCCTCGCCGTTGCGCGCCATCGGGTAGCCGTCGAAGGTCGTGGCGACAGACGAAGGGTCTCCCGGGATGTTGAACAGGATCGAGGTGGTGGAGCCGCCGAACAGCGCCCCCCAGTACATGCAGCTCAGCAGAATGATGGCCGAGACCGGGTCCATGGTAAAAGTCAGCGGCAGCAGCAGCGACACGCCGTTGGGGGCGCCCAGCCCCGGCAGCACGCCGACCAGCATGCCCAGCATCACGCCACTCACCATGATCAGCAGATGATTCCAGGTCAGGATGGTGGCAAAGCCATCCATCAGCAGTGATAGGTTGTTCATGGTGCGATCCCCTGAAGACGGGCGCTTAGTAGATGCCGAACGCGTGCTCCAGGGGGCCTTTCAGCAGCGGCACCTGGAATACGAGTTCGAACAGCAGGTAGAAGCAGACGCTGATCGCCACGCCGCTGGCCAGCGATCTCCACCAGGCGTAATGGCCCTGCAGACGCATGGCGAACAGCACGTAGAGCGTGGTCCCGACATAGAGCCCCAGCAGTAGCGAGACCACCGCGAAGCCGAGGATCGGCAGGACGAATCGGGCGAGGGACTTGAGCCTGGCGGCGTCCAGGAATATCTCGTCCTTGTGGCGATGCCCGACGATCGTGCGCAGCAGGTTGACGCCGCTACCGGCAACGATCAGCACGCCGATCCAGAACGGGAAGTAGCCTGAGTCCGGACCGCTCGGGGTCCACCCGGTACCGACCTGCCAGGCGCCGTAGCAGATCGCGAGACCGATTCCGCCGGTCAGCAACGCCGTGGCGATCTCCATGCTGTAACGGGAAATGCCGTTGTGGGTCATGCTGATTCCCTCCGAGGCGTGGCGGGCGCCAGTGGCTGCCCGCCGGCGTGGGCTCAGGACGCGTGCCAGCCTTCCTGTTCGAATACCTTCCTGACGGTCTCGGCGTTGTCATCGATGTACTGCTCGAGCTCGTCACCGGTCAGGAACTGACTGGTCTGCACGGTCCGGGTGGTGTAAGCCTTCCACTCGGGGGTCTCGCTGACCTTCCTGAGCAGCTCCTGGTAGTAGGTCACCGCCTCCTGGGGCGCGTCGGCCGGCAGCCAGACGGTCCGCGGCATGCGGTATTCGCTGATGTCGATACCCTGGGAGATGCAGGTGGGGATATCGCCCCAGCCCTTGTCTTCGTAGACAGGCTCGCCCTTGGGCAGCTGTTCCGGGCTGAACACGCACAGCGGTTTGACCATGCCGGCCTGCCACTGGCCGAGGTTCTCGTTGGGGTTGTTGACGTTGGCGTCGACGTGGCCGCCGGCCAGCTGCACCAGCGCCTGGCTACCGCCGTTGAAGGGCACGTAGCGGAAATCGGCCCCGGTGGCCTCCTCGATCATGCTGACCAGCGTCTGGTCGGTGTCCTTGGACTGACTGCCGGCGAACTGCATCTTGCCGGGATTCTGCTTGGCGGCGTCGATGAAATCCTTGGCACTGGCGTAGTCGGCATCGCCGTTCACCCAGATCAGGAATTCGTCCATGGCCATGGCCGCCACCGGTTGCAGATCCTCGGCGGCGTAGGGCATTTCGCCGACCTCGGGCAGCAGGTACTCGTTGTTGGTGCCGAATGTCAGCTTGTAGGGGTCGTCCTTGGAAGAGGCCGAATAGACGTAGCCCTCGGCGCCGCTGCCACCGCCCTTGTTGGAGACGATGATCGACTCGTCCATCAGCTTGTGCTTGCCGATGATCGACTGCACGGTGCGTGCGAAGGTATCGGTACCGCCACCGGCGCCGGAGGTCACCACGAACTCGACGGGGCGCTCCGGTTGCCAGGCCAGCGCGCTCCCGGAAACGGTGAGTGCGGCAAAGAACAGGGCCAGAGGCTTGAGCTGATGGGCGGAAAGGGGGTTGCGCTTGTACATGGCGTTTCTCCTGTCGGTTCTCGCGTTGTTGCTCTTGTGGGTGTCGCTCGTGAGCTGTCTCGTTGAATCGGACTTCCACTACCCTTCACCGCCACCGGCAACCGCCCGTGGCGGTGAAACTTCAGACGCCCGCCCTGCGCGCCTGGCCCGCCATGCGTGCGGCAAGCAGCAGCGCCTGTCGGGAGGCACCGAGATCGGCGATGCCGCGGCCGGCGATGTCGTAGGCCGTGCCGTGGGCCGGGGTACAGACGGGAAACGGAAGGCCGCCGAGCATCGTCACGCCGCTATCGAACCCCATCATCTTCATCGCGATCTGACCCTGGTCGTGGTACATGGTCAGCACCGCGTGGAACCCCTCCTTCACGGCGCGGAGGAAGACGGTGTCGGCGGGGAAGGGGCCTTCGACGTCCATCCCCTGTTCGCGCGCGCGCCGAATCGCCGGCTCGATGATGTCGATCTCCTCCATGCCGAAGCTGCCGCCATCGCCGGCGTGGGGATTGAGGCCGGCAACGGCGATACGCGGACGATCATGCCCGGCCTGCTGAAGGCAGCGGTGGGTCAGCGTCAGCTCGTCGACGATCGACTCCGGGCTCAGGGCCGCGGCGACGTCTTTCAGTGGGATGTGGGAAGTGACCCGTGCATTCCAGACCGATTCGAGAATGTTGAACTCGCGGGCTTTGCCGTCGAAGCCGATGGCGTCCGCCACGAAGCGAATCTCGTCGTCGTAGCCGGGGTTGGCATAACGCATCGCTTTCTTGTTGAACGGGGTGAAACAGACCGCATCGACCTGACCCTCATTGGCCAGTGCGAGCGCGCGGCGGAAGTTGGCCGAGGCGAATTCACCGCCGGCCGGGGTGGCCTGGCCCTGATCGACCGCTTCCAGCGCCAGGTTGGCGAGATCGAGAAAGGCCGGTGCGGTCGCCAGACCCTCGAGCGGACTTCGTCCGTCGACGACATGGAGTGGCGGCGAGAGGCCGGCGATGCGTGCGCCTTCGTCGAATATTCGACGATCGCCGATGATGACCAGGCGGACGGCCCGGTTGACGGTATCGTCCGCTGCCAGCTTGGCCGTCAACTCGGGGCTGATGCCGGCAGGATCGCCCATCGCCAGGGCGATGACCGGCAACTCGGAAGCGTCTTTGCGCGAGGGTGAAGGCGTCATGATATCTCCTGGTCTCTGAGGCGGCGTGCCCGGTTGAAAGGAGATTGCGCTTAAAATCAAAATGTATACATTATACGTTGGTATTGAGGCGAAGGCGTCGGCAAGCGCAGTATGATGTCTCCACGCTGTTCGGCAGGGCCGTGTCTCACGGACGGCTCCCGGCTGAATCGAGACATTCCAGCAGGTGCCTATTTCGACGAACGAGTCCCCATACATGAAGAGATCAGCCATGTCCGACACGACGTCGCCACGTTCCGCGATTGCCAGACACTCGCTTCACGATGCGATCACCAGCCATCTTCGTGACATGATCATCGAGGGCGAGCTCGAGCCGGGGAAGCGGATCTACGAAGGACCACTTTGCGAACGGCTCGGCGTCTCGCGGACGCCGCTGCGAGAGGCGCTGCGCTATCTGGCCAGTGAAGGGCTGGTGGAACTGACGCCGCAGCGCGGTGCCTCGGTTCGCCACTTTTCGGCAAAGGATATCCAGGACATGCTGGTGCTGATCCGCACGCTCGAGGAGTTGGCGGGGCGCCTGGCTTGCGGCGAAGCGAGCGACGAGGAGATCGCGGGGGTCCGCGAGCTTCATGACAAGATGCTGGATTACTATCGTGACGGGAATCGTCTCGATTACTACAAGACGAATCAACGCATCCACTCCGCCATCGTTGCGCTGAGCCATAATGAATCCCTGATCCAGGTTCATGGCTCACTCCAGTCGAAACTCAAGCGGGTGAGATTCATCGGGCACGAAGGCGAGGAGAAGTGGGCCGCGGCCGTTGCCGAACATGAATCCATGATCGAATCTCTCGAGCGACGGGATGCGACAGCCCTGGTGGCGGCCTTGAGCGAACATCTCGAGCATGCCTGGGAACGGGTGCGTGACGTCGTCTGACGGACGCCTGTGATGAACCAGCCGTCGCCGAAAGCGAGGGAAAAGGTAGGGTTTATTCTATTTTGCCGGCAATGTCTTACAAACTTGTCGTCAATAACTTACAAAAGATCGGATCATCCGATCTATTTTCTCCCCAGGAGAGAAGATAAGATGACGGTTCGTTGTAGATCCTTGGTTCCCCGACTTCGGTCGGGGATTTTTTTATGGGTCTTATTTATCGTTGCTTTGCGCTTTTGCCGCTACCGTCGCCCGTTCGTTTCCCGCTTTCTGCTCCAAGCCTTCGTTACAAATTGCTACCGAATACTTCCTTTTTAATTAACTCGGGTAGATTTTAAAATCACCGGTGTGTGTGCAAAATCGTGTGGTTGCTCAGTGGATGCCTTCTACCAGATGACGACTGAATTGTTCAGGCGTCGGTTGTTGGCCAGGGACGACATCAGGGAAAACCTCCAGGGAAGGCGGTGCCAGGGAAGCGGGATCAGCGATTCCCGAACCGTCAGCCGGTCAGGCGCAGGCTGATTGAGAGCCCGGCCCTCGTCAGGAGGGCCGGGCTCTCTCTTGCCGGTAGACGCTAGGGTGTACGACCGGGGATGGGGTGGGCGGCAGGAGAATACGAGCTTGCAAACGCCAAGTCTCCGGATTTACGATCAAGCCCGCGGCGGGTGTAGCTCAATGGTAGAGCAGAAGCTTCCCAAGCTTAAGACGAGGGTTCGATTCCCTTCACCCGCTCCAGACACTCCCGCTGTCACCGTCCTCTTTCCTCCAGCCCGGTCTGGCTCGTCGATTTTCAGACAGAGCTTAATTGACCAATCGCCGCTTCATCAGGCTCTTCATCACCTGCTCTGCCGTTTTGCGGGGTTGTGAGCCGCGTCTCGAGAGAGTCTCCTCTGCCTCACTGGCTTGAGCCGTTGCCTTTGTTGGCCTCGAAGCGAGATCGCTCTCCTCGAGGCTTTCCTCTGTTGGCTCGATTTTGGGAGGGAGCCCCCGGGGTGAGTGAAAATCGTGCTGCCATTCGAAACGCGCGTTCTTGAGTCGCTGGCGGTGGTGGTGGCGATTCAGCCACCTCGCTTCTTCAATCGCGGCAGGGCGGTTGAAATAGACGTTCATGCAAGCCCCTTCCCGATGAAAATCGGCGACCACGAAGTGTTCCATTGGGGTATTGGGGTTGACCGTTCGAACGAAGTAACGGTTTGACATGCGTTGGCTCCCATCATCGCTGGTGCTGGATCTCGTTTGATATGTAAGGAGTACGCACTCAGCTTTCCTTTGGATGCATGTCGAATATTATCTTTCTTGTCATCGTAATGTGAAGAAAGAGCGATACAGCTAGATGTCTGGTTAATTTTATAACTTGGTTTCAAGTGCGCTTTGCTGTCCGAAAGCCATTCGAGACGTCAAAGCACCGAAGGGACAAGCGCTTTATCGACGCGCATTGTCGTGATTGGATTGGAGAAGCAGGAGCCGGTGTTTCCAGGCGGGGAGGGGGCCACCCCTAGCGAGACTTGGGACCCGCCTCGGGCGTCGAGTTCCCCTTGCGGCGCTGGTATTTAGCGTATGCCTGCTTGGCCGTGCGCTTAGCCTTTTCACGGTTCTCCGGCTTTCTCAGCCAGTTGGCGATGGCGGCGCCGATCATCTTCTTCATGGCATCATCCCGATCGTTGGTGGTTGCGTCCGTCGTCAGAGATTGTGCGCTGTGCAAGGTCGTCATTCGTGCCGGCCATATCAATCGACGCTTCCGATGGGAGCCGTATCGTTGCCGTTGAGGCGTTCGGCTTCCATCTCGGCCTCTTCCGGGAAGGCGTGCCGGGAGGCGATCCAGCAAGGCTCGGCACCAGCGTCGTAGCGTTGATCGACGACCAGCCACTCTGGCGCCCGCTGTGTTGCATTGGTCGAGGAGTGACGAACGACAAACGAGTTCAAGGTGGGGGCTCCTTTACGGGTCGGCGCTGTCAATGTGAATCGGCCCGGCGTCTGGAAATGCCGTGGACGGCATTTTGTCAGGGCATCGGGCCGGTCACACCACTTGGCTCAACAGCACTCCGTTCTCGTAGCGTGAAAAAGGGGCCGAAGCCCCTCGGCTATCGCCAATAGCCCATCACTGACTTTCGATGGCATCGCCAGCCGCGTCGCTGTGGCCCTCGGCGTCGATGTCGTCCAGGTCTTCAGACTCCTGGATATTCGTCTTTTCGCTCGTCTCGGCCTCGACCGCGTCCATGGACTCATTGGCAGCATCGCTGTGGCCACTGGCCTTGTCCGAGGCCTGGCTGCCATCCGTCGTGACGCCGCTGCCCGTGTTCATGGGTTCGTTGTTCGCCTGCTCGGCTTCTTCCATCGCGTCGCTTTGCGCGAAGGCGCCACCGGCGACACCCATCAGCATCATGGCGGCCATAGTGGAAACGATCAGATTCTTTCTCATGACAAATTCCTTTTGCGTAGAGGATGATGGCTGCGACAGGCAACCCGGTGCACTTTTACTGTAGTTCATAAATTTCATTCGGCTAAAAATTAGATGGCGTCAGCT
>NZ_CEXLVS010000089.1:9232-15099 GCF_982684285.1 Salinicola sp.
TTCCTGAGACCTTGAAGTGGCGATCGCCAGGTGCCATCTAAGAGGGTATTGCTCGGGGCCATGTCCACGGGTTGGTAGCCCCGACGCGCCGCACGGGAGGACAACGGATGAATGCTCGAGATTATCTCGCCAAGCAGGGTATAGCGCTCGACAAGGAGCAGGACAAGCCCCAGTCACTCGAGGAGAAAGCGTGGGCGCGGGCCCGGGAGGCTGCCGAACACGGTCCGAGGAGCGGCACGCCACATGATTGGGAGGATTGGGAGCGGCATCACGAGGAACTTGCCTCGGATTCGCGCTCCATCCATGCCAAGGTGAGCAAGACGCGCTCCAACGACGAGGATGCCAAGGGCCGTCATTGACGAGCGGCAGCGTTCACCGCCAAAGAACGCTATGCTGTGGCGGGGTGAATCATGACAAGTCAGCGGGGTGTTGCCATCCCGCTGCCCAAGAAGGCCGGTTCGCCGGTCGCCTTGGGGCACCACAATGGATTGTTGGCTACCAACAACGATGTCGTTCTGAGCAAAGGAGGCTACATGGACATCATTCGCATCATCTTCGCCATTCTCTTGCCGCCGGTAGGGGTGTTCCTACAGGTTGGCCTGGGACTGCAGTTCTGGATCAATATCGTGCTGACGCTGCTGGGTTACATCCCAGGCATCATTCACGCCATCTGGATCATTGCGACGCGCTGAGACGGTTTCGGCGACTCCCTTCTTCGGCTTCCTTCGGGAAGCCGTCGTCGTTTCAGCCGGCTCGATACCGGTAGAGGATACGCTCGTCCTTGCGGGGACCGACGATCCGCCACTCCAGATCGATACCGTTCGATACCAGCGTGAGCGTGGCGCTATAGGCATCGGCGGCGCATTGATGGACCTCGGCGCTGACCAGGGTGTCCCCGTCGCTGGCGACGAGATCGAAAAGCCAGACGGCAGCGGCGGCGCCACGGCGTTCGTGGGACAGCGAGATCCGCTCGGAATGAAGATCCCAGCGATAGACGTTGCGCATCGGTAGGCTGCGATCCTGGCCATCGGGTGTGAAGGTCCCCGACTCGAAGAAGCGCACGTTGTCCTGTTGTCGAACCACGTCGACCGTGCCGGTACCCCGGCCGTTCCAACTCACTCCCGAAGCCGCCCCCGATTGCGCCACGAATTCGAAGCGCGACAGACTGGGCAAAACCGCGCTTAGCCGTATAATGGCTGTCAACTTATCGTTTCTCACAGGTTGACCTGCATGTCTTACCTCGTTGGCGTCACGGCGCTCTGGGCCTTCTCCTTCAGTCTGATCGGTGTCTACCTGTCAGGGCAAGTGGATAGCTACTTTGCGGTCATGATACGTATCCTGTTGGCGACGCTGATTTTTCTGCCGTTGCTGCGTCCTGCCGCGCTGCGCTGGTCCGCGCGTCTGGGCCTCATGGCCATCGGCGGTCTCCAGCTCGGGGTGATGTATCTCTTCTTCTACCACTCGTTTCTGTTGCTGACCGTGCCGGAAGTACTGCTGTTCACCATCTTCACGCCGCTCTACATCACCCTGATCGACGACCTGCTGGCGCGGCGCTTCTCGCCGCGCTATCTCGCGGTGGCCGTGCTGGCGGTGATCGGCGCGGCGGTCATTCGATACGATGGGGTCACCGCCAACTACTGGCTCGGCTTTGTGGTCGTGCAGGGCGCGAACCTCTGCTTTGCGCTGG
Organism: Salinicola sp.; assembly: GCF_982684285.1. Classification (NCBI taxonomy): domain Bacteria; kingdom Pseudomonadati; phylum Pseudomonadota; class Gammaproteobacteria; order Oceanospirillales; family Halomonadaceae; genus Salinicola; species Salinicola sp. The sequence goes on from NZ_CEXLVS010000089.1 coordinate 10,920, forward strand.
GCCAGGTCGGGTATCGGCACCTGGCGCAACGCCTGCCGAACGACCTGGCGCATCGCCATCTGTTTGGCTGGTTCTATCTGGGGGCGCTGTGCATCGCGCTGCCGGCTTTCTGGGTGCTGGGCGACGCCGCCAAGCTACCCACCACATCGCTCCAGTGGGGCGTACTGGGCTGGCTGGGAATCGTCGCCTCCGGGCTGGGCTATTTCCTCTGGAACAAGGGGGCCTGTCGTGTCGACGCCGGCACCCTGGCCATCATGAACAATGCGTTGATCCCTGCTGGGCTGATCGTCAACCTGCTGATCTGGAACCGGGACGCCGATCTCGTGCGGCTGGGCGTCGGCGCGCTGATCCTGGCCGGTTCGCTGTGGCTCAACGCGCGCTGGGCGAGAGGCCCGGCGGGGGCAGCGGCAGTGCCGGCGGCCACTCGTCCCTGACCACGAAAACCCGGCACTGTCCACCGTCCGACAGGGTCAGCAGCAGGTGCGCCGACTTGCCGAGGTCGCTGAAATGCCGTGCCAGCGCGTCTTCCAGCGCAGCCAGCGGCAACGGCTCGCTGGTTGGCGGCGCGAGCCAGTGAGGCTTGATCAGCAGGTGGCCAGCGGTGCCTTCGGGCAATTGCCGCACCAACGCCGGCCAGGCACTTTGATGGCACCACAGGCCTTGCGCCGCGCTGTCGTTGGCAAGCCGGGGCAGCGGCAAGCGTCGATGCCAGGGGTGGTAGAGACACCCCGGCATGATGATCCGCTGTCGTAGCGATCCGGTAGCGCCCAGTGCCTGGCGCTGTCGCCGGGCGGCCGGGGATCGGCCTCCGGGTAGCTGGTGGGACTGGAGGCGATGACATTTGATGGCCAGCGAATCGAAGCTTCCCACCCCGATCCAGCGCGCGGCGTCGTAGCGGTCTCCCGGTCCTTCCGGCAGGCCGAGGAAAAACTTGATGGCCAGCTCGACATGGAAGACATCGGTTTCGCGGTCGTCGCACGGCGGGTCGATGGCCGGAGTCGACGCGTAGAGGAGATCGAGTTCGCCCAGGGTCTGCCCATCCTCGCGTAGCGCGATGTTGTGCGCCAGTAGTCGAGTGCGGGGGGCCCGCTCCAGGATCCACTGCCAAAGCGTCTCATGGTAGATGCCCAGTCGCTGCGAGCGCCGCTCCAGTCGCTGTCGTTGAAAGTCGGCATCCAGGGTCTCCTGCTGGGCCAGCCAGGTCCGCCGGCGGTCGTGCCGGTCGAGCCCCAGTTCCGCCAGCGTGGGGCGTCCGGGGCAGTCGAGGGTGGCCATGTCCGGGGCATGCAGCAACCAGGCGATGTCGCGCACCCAGGGCTGGCTGAGTCGCGCCAGATCGTTCGCCAGTGGAGATCCCGGGGTCTGAAAGATGTCGAGGCTGACGGTTGGCTCCGAAGGGGCGAACATCGTGAATCGCTCAGCGCGGTCTGGCCGCGGGACCGATCACGGTGGCGCCGGCGGCGACACTGCGAGTGACCACGGCAGCGGCGCCGATCCGGGCGTCTTCCCCGATTTCGATGTTGCCCAGGATGGTGGCGCCGGCGCCCAGGAAGGCGCCACGGCGAACCTTGGGGTGACGGTCGCCCTTAACCTTGCCCGAACTGCCGAGGGTCACCCCGTGGAAGATCGTGACGTCGTCCTCGACGACGGCGGTCTCACCGATGACGATCCCGGCACCATGATCGACGAACAGCCCGGCGCCAAGGGTCGCGGCGGGGTGGATATCGGCACTGAACTGGACTGCCGTGCGGTACTGGAGATGGCTGGCCAGGTCGGTCAGCCCGTCCAGCCACCACTGATGGGCAATGCGGTGACACTGCACGGCCCGGTAGCCGGGAAAGAACAGCAGCGGCGTGAAGGGTTCGGGAATGGCGGCATCCTCGCGGAGCAGCGCGACCAGGTCCAGCTCGGCGGCCCTGGCGATCGCCGGATGTCGGTCGAGAAGCGCCTCGACGCGCTCTTGGGCTGCTCTCTCCGGCAGCAGCGGCGTCGTCACGGTGTCGGCGATGACCCGGGCCAGAGCGCTCGCGAAGTCCGGCACCTCCAGCAGGATGTGACGATACAGTGCCGACAGCAGCGGATCCCGGTCCACGGCGGCCCTCGCGGCCTCGGTTAGCATCCGCCACAGCGTGTCGGCATCGAGCGGGTCCGAGCATGCGCTCGTCCGATGTCCGGCATCGGCTGACAGGGTTCCCTCTTCGTCGAATCCTGGTTTCATCATCGTTGATGGCCTGCGTCTGGAGGTTGTGATCCGATTCATCCGGGCTGGCGATAGAAGTTGAACTCCCGGGTGCGGGCCGTTCTGACCAGTGTCGACATCCAGCCGGGCGAGATACTGCGATGGTGGAAGAACAGGGCGCCATGGGTGATGTCGGGGAGCGTCCCGTTGAGCGCACGGCGCGCCATCTCCCGGGCCGCCGCGTACTGATCGGGCTCGTTGGCTTCGTCGGGACGGCCGTCGCACCACCAGGAGAACTGGCAGTGTCCGCTCTCCGACCCTTGTTGAACGATGTCGCACAGGCTCGAGGGGAACTCGGGGTTGCCCAGCCGGTTCATGATCACGTTGGCGACCGCCTGCATCTCGCGCTGATCGGTGCCCTTGGCCTCCCAGTAGATGGATCGCGCCAGGCAGGTGATCGCATCGTCAAGCGGCGCCAGACCTCGCGGATCGACGGCCTCGGTGCCTTCCGGGGTCAGTCGCACCGCCTCGGGGGCCGGTTCGATCTCGTCCGTCTCGACCACCCGTCGCTCGAGTTGCACGGCTTTCTGCTTCGCGATGTCGGCTTTGGTCGGCGGTGGCGAGGCCGACGCAGGGCCGCTCGATAGCAGGCCGGCCAGGACGAGGCCGATCGCCAGCCGCCGATAGCCCCGCTCAGCCAGCGCTTTCATCGCTGCCGATCGTCTGAATGACGTCGAAGCCCTCGAACTTGGGCGGGCCGAGATAGAGGCCTTCGCGCCGGCTCTGGCCGGCGTTGGCATGGGCCGCACGAAACGCCTCCGAGTGGGTCCAGGCTTCGAAGTCAGCGCGAGAGCGCCAGACGGTATGGGACGCGTAGAGCACGTGATCCTCCTCCTCCGGGCCGCGCAACATCTGGAACTCGACGAATCCGGTCAGCCCCTGGAGATGGGTTTCGCGCTCCAGCCATAGCGTCTCGAATTCCTGGGTGCGCGCCGGGTTGACGCGAAAGCGGTTCATGGCGATGAACATGCAGTGGCTCCTGCTGGGAAGAGCGGCGCCCGGTGAGGAGATCGATGAAGCGGGTCGCCGCGAGTTTTCGGGCGTGACCGGGCAACATTGCCAGTATCCGGTGCCGAAAGTCGAGTCGAAAGCGCCGCTGCCCCAGGATGGCGTTGACGTCGTCCCGAGTTGATGGGCTAATCGTGGCAACGGTTTCCGCTCTCCGGTCGACTCTCATGGACATTCCCCATCAGCGCCTGGTCTATTTTCGCGTCGCGGTCGAGTCCGGGTCGCTGCGCAAGGCGGCGGCCCGGCTGGATATCGCACCCTCGGCGGTCAGCCGCCAGATTGCGCTGCTGGAGGCGGCTTTCGAGGCGCCGTTGCTCGAACGCACGCCGAGAGGGATCCGCCCCACGCCGGTGGGAGAGATGGCGCTCGATTACTGTCGTCGACGCGGAGACCTGGACGACGACTTCATCACCCGCCTGGAGGCCTACCAGCGCCTGGAGACCGGAACCATCTCCCTGGTGGTGGGCGAGGGCTTCATCAACGATCTGATCGATGCGCCGCTCAGGGCCTTCGCCGAGCGCTACCGGGGCGTACGCCTGGAGATCGAACAGGCGGGCACGGACGAGATCATCGAGTCCGTGGTAGAGGATCGGGCGCATATCGGGCTGATGTTCCATGAGCGGATCCATCCGCAGATTCGCTTCTGGGCCTCCAGCGGTCAGCCGCTGTTGGCGATCTGTCCTGTCGACCATCCGCTTGCCGGGGACCCCGACCCGATCTCGCTGCAGCGGCTCAGCGGGATTCCGATGGCGCTCTGGAAGCCCGGTCACGGTGTGCGCCGGCTGGTGGATCAGGCTTTCGCCCAGGCGGGCCTGCGCCCCCAGGTCGCGGTGGAGACCAACTCGATGGCGGTGCTGCGCCGCGCGGTGGTCGCGGGCATGGCTATCACGCTGCTGCCGCGTTTCGCCGTGGCACACGAGGTGGCCGACGGAA
>NZ_CEXLVS010000090.1:0-14815 GCF_982684285.1 Salinicola sp.
GGAGGAGATTCGGGCCGCCATCGGCGCGGGCCCCGGCTCGCTGGGTCCGGTCGGGCTGCCGCTGCGACTGATCGTCGATCACAGCGTCGCGCTGATGAGCGACTTCGGTGCGGGCGCTAACGTCGACGATCAACATCTCTTCGGCATCAACTGGGAGCGCGACCTGCCGCTGCCGGAAGTCGCGGATCTGCGCAATGTGGTCGAAGGCGATCCGTCGCCGGATGGCAACGGCACGCTGTCGATCACCAGGGGCATCGAGGTCGGCCACGTGTTCCAGCTCGGCCAGAAGTATTCGCGGGCCATGAACGCCACCGTGCTCGATGACACCGGTCAACCGGCGACCGTGTGGATGGGCTGCTACGGTATCGGCATCACCCGCGTGGTGGCGGCAGCCATCGAACAGAACCACGACGCCGGCGGCATCATCTGGCCCGATGCCATCGCCCCCTTCCAGTTGGCGATCGTGCCGATGAACGCGCACAAGTCGGATCGGGTTCGCGAAACGGCCGACAGGCTCTACCAGGAGTTGACCGATGCCGGCATCGATGTGCTGCTGGACGATCGCGATCTTCGCCCCGGCGTGAAGTTCGCCGATCAGGAGTTGATGGGCATCCCTCATCGCCTGGTGGTCGGCGATCGCGGACTCGACAACGGCGAGCTGGAATACAAGGGTCGTCGCGACAGCGAGGTCACCATGGTGGCGGTGGACGAGCTCCGACACTTCCTCGACGCCAGGTTCGCCTGATCACGCGCCAGCTCGTGACAAGGTCTCTTCTCGCGCTGGCGGCAACGACCTGGCTCGTCGCCGCCAGCGCGAATGCCGGGAAGCAGACTGCAAGCGAGATCGACGAGCCGCCCTCCCAGGCGCTGCTCGATGCCCTGTCGCGGGTCATGGCGGAGCCCGACGGGTTCGAGGACGCCTTCGACGCCCAGGTATGGCTACTGGACATGCAGTCGCGGCTGGCCAGGCGGCAGCCCAAGGCCTACCCCTCTCGCCGCCAGCGGCTGACCCTGCTCGAGCGAATCCACGCCGAAGCCCGGCGTGCCGGCCTGCCGCCAGAGCTGGTCCTGGCGTTGATCGATGTGGAGAGCCGTTTCCAGCCCACGGCGGTCTCGCCGGCCGGAGCGCTGGGATTGATGCAGGTGATGCCGTTCTGGAAAGCCGAGCTCGGCCGCCCCCAGGACGACCTTCACGATACCGACACCAACCTTCGCTACGGCTGCACCATTCTCGCGCACTATCTCGAGCGCGAACGGGGGGACTGGACCCGCGCGCTGGCGCGCTACAACGGCAGCCTGGGCCGCACGATCTACCCGGAGCAGGTGATGCAGGCCTGGTTCACCCGGTGGTGGGTCGATCGCTGACTCCAGCTCCGACGACAGCTAGCGTTTGCGATCCTCGACCTCGGTATGTGACGTCCCCGGTGGGAGCGGATGGCCCTTGGCCAGTTCGGCCCGCGTCGCCTCGCGCACCTCCAGCACCTCGATGTCGTAGGTCAGCGTCTCCCCCGCCAGCGGATGATTGGCATCTACGGTGACCCGCGTGTCGTCGGCCGCCACGACCGTGACCGTGCGCGGGCCGTCCGGGCCCTGAGCCTGAAACCGCTGGCCCGCCTGGAGTCGCTGATCCTGCGGGAAAGCCGAGCGCGCGCTGACGCTGACCAGCGCTTCGTCGCGCTGGCCATAGGTGTCGCCAGGCGCCAGCGTGACACGCAGCCGCTCGCCGGCCCGCCGGGCGGCCAGCGCGCTCTCCAGCGCCGGGAACAGGTTGCCGTGGCCGTGAAGATATTCGAGTGGTCGTTGACGCGCCCGGGAATCGTCCAGGGTGCGACCGCGCTCGTCCGCGAGGACATAGTGAAGGGTCGCAACGTGGGACGGCTCGATGGCGAGCTGGCTCATGATGGCTCCAGAATGAGGGTGGTATTCGTGGCGATGAACTGGCGGCAGTCGGATCGGTGGCTCAGGAGGGATGCTTGCGCAACGCCTCCACGGAGACTTCCAGACGCTGGGTCTGCTGTAGCAGGTTGAGCAGCACGATGGCCCGCTCCTCGCCCTTCTGCGCCTCGAAAACCGCCTGAAGCGCACGAAAAGGCCCGTCGGTGATCTCGACGATATCGCCCTGGCGATAGTAGACGTTGGCGCGGTCACGGCTGCTGTCGGCACTGACGCGGTCGCGTAGCGTATCGACCAGCGCATCCTGCACGAACACCGGCTCGTTGCCGAAACTGACCAGCCGCAATACGCCACGGGTGGAACGGATCGGCCGCCAGTTGCTGGCCATTCGATCGAGACGAATGAACAGATAGTGCGGGAACAGCGGCTCGGCCACCCAGGCCAGCTTGCCACGCCGGCGCTTCTGGACCTCGAGCACCGGGTGGAACACCTCGTAGCCCTGGTTGTCGAGATGTTCGCTGGCACGAAAGGACTCGCCGCCCTTGCATTGGATCACGTACCAGCGGGGTAGCGACTCGCCGTCCTGCGTCGACTCACTGGTCATCGGTATATCCTTCCTGATCACAGCCACTAAAGAGACAATCCATGTCGTCACGCCCGCTGCCGGGGCAATATCACACGCTATCGCGGGATCGCCGACACGGCATTCGGGCCAGACGCGACAGGCCATCTAGCGTACCATTTTCGATCCGACTCGTCCGCCCGCGGCGGGTCGATCCGGTTTCTTGGAAACACTGAATAAATCGGCGAGCAGGATGAAGCGCAACGCAGCGATTCACCTGCGCAGACATTTAGGCAGCGTTTCCTTTGGAGGTTGCATGCAACACGAGCCACGTGACTGGCTGACATCCTTGCGCGTCTATCTGCGGGCTCCGGTCGTGACCTTGCTGTTTTTGGGGTTTTCCGCCGGCCTACCCTACCTGCTGGTGTTCTCGACGCTCACCGCCTGGCTCGAGGACAGCGGCGTCGAAGTGGCCGCCATCGGTTTCTTCAGTTGGGTGGGGCTGCTCTACTCGATCAAGCTGTTCTGGGCGCCGATCGTCGACCGCGTCAGGCTACCGCTGGTCGGGCGCTGGCTGGGCCAGCGCCGCAGCTGGATGCTGCTGGGCCAGGCCCTGATCGGCGGCGGCCTGCTCGGTCTCTCCGGGCTGGACCCCGCCGGCCACCTGCCGCTGGTGGCGGCCTTCGCCCTGCTCACCGCCTTCGGCGCCGCGACCCAGGACATCGTCATCGACGCCTATCGTATCGAGTCCGGCGAAGCGGCCATCCAGGCAGCCATGGCATCGACCTACATCATCGGCTATCGCATCGGTATCGTGATGGCCGGCGCGGGCGCGCTCTACATCGCCGACGCCGCTTCCTGGGCGGTCGCCTACCTGAGCATGGCCGCGCTGGTGTCGGTGGGCGTGATAACCGTGCTGGTGCGGCCGGAGCCGCCACGCCCCCAGAGTCTCTCGGTGGTGCTGTTTCATCCGCGGGTGAAGCGCTTCCTGCGCCAGCGGCGACAGCGGCCCGGTTGGCAGCGTCAGGCCGGTGCCTGGCTGATCGCCGCGGTGGTCTGCCCGATCAGCGACTTCTTCCAGCGCTACGGCCGGCTGGCGCTGTGGCTGCTGGTCTTCATCGGCATCTACCGGATCAGCGACATCTCGATGGCGGCGATGGCCAACCCGCTCTACCTGAGCCTGGGCTTCACCAAGAGCGACATCGCCAGCGTCACCAAGGTCTTCGGCGTGCTGATGACCATCGGCGGTGGCGTGCTGGGCGGCCTGCTGGTGGTTCGCTACGGGCTGGGCCGAATGCTGGTCGTGGGCGCGCTCGCCGTGGCGCTGACCAATCTGCTGTTCGCCTTGCTCGCCACCGGCGGCGACAGCCTGCCGCTGCTGGTCGTCGCCATTACCGGGGACAATCTGGCCAACGGACTCGCCAGCACGGTCTTCATCGCCTTCCTGTCGAGCCTGACCTCGCGCACCTACACCGCGACCCAGTACGCGCTGTTCTCGTCGTTGATGACGCTACCCGGCAAGTTCATCGGCGGCTTCTCCGGCCTGGTGGTGGCCGATCTCGGCTACGCCAGCTTCTTCGGCATCGTCTGCCTGCTGGGCCTGCCTGCGGTAGCACTGGCCTGGTGGCTCAGTCGACGTTTGCCGACACTCGATGGCGCGGAGGCCGATACCGGCGGCGCAACGACCGGGCACCCGGCCGCGGCGTTTCAGGGAAGTCCGGAGTTTCAGGAGAGCCCGGGGATTCAGGAGAGGGCAGCGCGCCCGTCGATGCGTGCCGACGGGCGCCAGGGCGAGGAGTCGGGCCGCTGAGCAGCCCGCCGAAACCTTCAGCCGAGGGACGTTCTCTGCCGGGCGAGCCACTCCAGCGCGCCATCGGAGGCCACCCACTGGTCGCGCATCAGCTGGCGGTACTGCCACGCCTCCGCCCGCGTCCCCGGCTCCGGCATGTCCTCGCCGAGCCGCGCCGGACGGGGCCTGTCCTCGCACAGGATCGTGAGGATGTAGGGATTGGAGGCGTAGACCTCCCGCAGCACGGCAAGCGCATCGTCGTGCCGGGTCAGGCGATAGAGCGCCAGCACCCTGCCCATCTGCACCCCCAGCATCTCGGCGCCTTCCGGGCCCTGCTCGCTCACCGCCAGCGCCTGCTCGTCACGCCCCTCGCGCAGCAGCTGATCGATCACCAGCTCGCGCAGGCCGAGGCTGTCCTCCTCGTCCAGTGCCAGCAGCCGCTGGGCCAGTCGCCGCGCCTCCTGGCCCGCGCCCCGCTCCATGCCGATGACCAGCGCCAGCCCGGTCCGCAGTAGCGTGGCATTGTCCGCGTCGTGCCAGGAGAACGTCCCACCGGCGTCCTCGAGCTGGCTCAGCCAGAAGCCGTAGCGTTCGGCCAATGGCGTGAAGAAGGTATCGACCATCCACGGCAGGCTACCGAAGCGGCTGGCCAGCGCCAGCGTCAACGCCTGCATCACGCGAGGTGCGTCGAGCCACTCCGGATTCGAGCACAGCGCCTGCAGCCACTGCGGTGCCGTCACCCAGGGGTCGCCCAGGAATCCGAGCGCGGCATCCTCGTCGATCTCGACCTCGCAGGCCTCGGCCCAGCCCCGGTAGAGCGACGCCTCGCGGGCGCTGGGCTCGTACAGCAGCGCGCCGTCATCGGCGTGACTCAGCTCGAGGCGTGGCGGCCGCTGCTGGGTGTGCAGCAACGCCTGCAGCGCCGTCAGTGGACCGGACAACGCCTCTTCGGAGTGAATCACCTGCTCCGCCAGCGCCGCCTGGGGATCGTCGGCCAGCTCGGCGATGAATTCGAGCTGATCCGGATCCAGATGGTGCTGGCGCGACAGTCGCCGCCACCAGAATGCCGCCCGCTGCCGCGCCTTGCCGACGTTGCCCTCGTGAAGCAGCACCATCGCTTCGATATAGGCCAGGGACGGCGAGTCCGGCAGCGTTCGCTGCGCGCTCTGGAACGCTTCCCGCGCGCTGGCGAGATCGCCGCTGTCCAGGTGCATCAGGCAGAGACGCTCCAGCGCCGCGCCACGGAGAAAGTCGGGGCCCTCCGCCATCACCCGCTCGAGCAGGGCGCCGCGCTTGCGATGAAAGCCGCGCTCCTGGTAAAGATCGACCAGTATCTCGAACGCCGGCTCGATCTGCTCCTCCAGCGCCTCCCAGTCCCGGTTGCCGGCGAACAGCGACTCCAGGATCTGCTGCGCCCGGCCGTTGTTGCCGCTCTCCGCCGACACGATGCCCGCCTCCAGCAGCGCCTGCGCCGGCGCCTTGCGACTCTCCAGGGCCGCCTTCAGCGTTTCGCCCCGCCATTCGCGTAGCGACAGCATCCACATCAGATGCCCGGGTATCACGCTCGGCATCTCGACGCGGGCGCAACAGTCACGATAGAGCCGGCCGGAGTCGCACCAGCACGGCTCGTCGCGCTTGGGCTCGGCCAGGGGTTCGGTATCGAAGTCGCGACGCTTGAGCGGGGTCTGGTTCCAGATCAAAGGGGCCAGCGCCTGAGCCAGGTCGAGGCTGCCGCCGCAGTGTTCGACCCCCTCACTGCGGGCCCATGCCATCATCGTCGGGTAGTGTTCATTGGCGCGAATCGCCTCGAGGGCGCCGCTGGCAAAACCCAGCAGCTGTTCGACCCAAGCTGTCAGCATGGCATTCCTCCATTTGCTGGCTCCATCCTAGCACGCCGGGCAACAGCGCTGGCGAGTGCCGCCATGGGGTGATAATTTAGCCGCCGCCCCCGTCGTCGCTGCCAAAAGAGGAGCGCCCGTGCTCTTGCCGATCCCGTTTCGTCGCCCTTCGCAGTCGACGGCCAGCGATGCGCCTCAGGTTCGACTGGAACGCGAGGGTCGCGATGAAATCCGGCGGATCACCGCGGCGGTCGAGAAAGTGCCGTGGACCGTCAGCCTGCTCCAGATCCTCTGGACCGCCGGGCCGGTGACGCTGCTGGGTGCCTGGGGTGGCTACCTGCTGGGATACGGCAAGGCACCGACGCTCGAGAACTACATCTTCTTCATCTCGTTCACGGTCATCACCGGCGCGGCGGGTATCATCGCCAATCTGCTGCATCACCTCACCGGCGGACGGCGGCTGGAGCGCACCTCGAGTCGCATCGAGCGGGTCATCAAGACGCTGCCGGAGCTCCTGCTGGCAACCCGCAACCTGATCGTCGAAAGCCTCGAGGGCGATGCCCGACGCCGTGAAGCGGCGGCCATGCTGCTGCGCAAGCAGGACCTGTCCCCCGAGGGCGTCGAACTGGCGGCGCTCGAGCTGCTGGACGACCGCGACAGCGCCCGCCTGATCGGCCAGATCGACGTCTATCGCCGGGTCGGGCTTCACGCCCGCGTCAGCGACCTGGTCGAGATCTACCGTGACGAGATCGAACCCCGCTTCACCGAACTCTACGACCTGGCACCGGCGGCGATCACGCTGCTGAGGGAGCGCTTCGAAGGCCACGCGCCGGACCCACGCTACGGCGTCCCCCGGGATGAGCACTTCATCGAGCGCGTCATGGCCGCGATCGAGAACGACAATGACCTGCTGATGACACTGCAGGACGTCGAGGAGATGGTGATCCTGGCATTCGAACTGATCAGCGGCCGCGAGATACCGGTGCTGTCGTTCGAATACCGCGGCCGCTGGAAGCTGGCGCGGGCGTTCGACGGCCTCGAGGAGGCGCGCGCCCGGCACCGTATCGCCCAGGCCACCGGTCTCTCCCGTCTGAAGGCCCTGAACACCTATCTCATCGAGCATTCGGTGACCCCGCTCGCCGAGAGCGTCGCCGGGCAGCGCGCCGACGCGCTGCTGACCCACAGTGTTGCCGCCATCGACGATCTGAGCGAGAAGATCCAGTCGCTGGCCCACGCCATTCACACCGGGCGCAGCGACGATCGCCAGACCCTGCGTCATCAGGCGGAAGTGCTGACCAACGCGATCAAGCTCTACAAGAGCGTCTCCAATGCCTACAGCGAGGTCGGCCGCAGCCACGCGCATCGGCTGCGGATGGCCGAGCGCTGGGAAGCGGTCAGCGCCGATCTCTCCGACAACTCCACGCGGCTGCGCTTGGGCCCGGGTCGTCGGGGCCTGCGCATCCGCGAGAGCAAGATCGCCCTGGACGACGAGGCCAAGGCGGTGGTCTGCAAACAGCTCGGCCGCTATCTCGAGAAGGCCAACATCGGCACCCTGCGGGAACGGCTGCGGCAAGCCGAGCGCGACACTCAGCTCAGCGTGGGCGTCGAGAGCGCCAAGCGCGTCGCGGTAGAGATATTCCTGGCCCTGGAGCCTCACGTGCACCTGTCGCGGCCGGCCGTACAGCGCGCCATCAACAGCACCAACGCGGCGGACTTCGGGCAGCTCGAACCCAACCTCTCGGTGGCGGCGAAAGCGGCGATGGGATCCGCCATGGTCCGCGAGATCGAGACCGACCTGTCGCGCACGGCGGAGTCGCTGGCGCTGGCCCTGGTCAGGCATTATCGCGTCGCCCTGGAGCCGGAGGCGATGGCGTTCCTGCAGCGCCAGTACGGCGCCCGGGAGGCCACGCTGCAGATGCTGACCAACGTCAATCTGGAGCGCGGCGAGACGCCCAATGTCAGCTATCTCAGCATGGCGCCGCCGGCCGTGGGGACGCCCCATCGGCACTGGTATCGTGCCCTGGTTCGCGCGCGCCGCCATCTCGAGAAGTGATTCGCCACCGGACGGCATCCTAGGGTCCGCGGCTTTCCCCGCGGCGTCACGCCGCGGCAGAATCCAGCAACCACACCCCCCATCACCGGAGCGCGCCATGCGTTTGATCGTCGCCGAAAAACCGAGTCTCGCCCGCGCCATCGCGGATGCTCTGCCGGTCAAGGCGACGCGTCGCGAGGGCTATCTCGAGGCCGGCGATACCGTGGTGAGCTGGTGTCTCGGCCATCTGCTGGAGCAGGCCCCGCCCGAGCGCTACGACCCCAGGTACAAGCAGTGGCGACTCGACGACCTGCCGATCATTCCCGAGCGCTGGCAGCTGGTGCCCAGAAGCCAGGCACGAAGCCAGCTGGCCGTCCTGCGCAAGCTGGTCAAGGGTGCCGACAGCGTGGTGCATGCCGGCGACCCCGACCGCGAGGGGCAACTGCTGGTCCAGGAGGTCTTGAATCATCTGGGCTGGCGCCGGCCGACACAGCGTCTGCTGGTGCAGGACCTCAACCGCCCGGCGGTGGCTAAAGCACTCGCCAGCCTCGAGGACAATCAGCGCTACCAGCCGCTCTACGCCGCCGCCGAGGCTCGCTCCCGCGCCGACTGGCTCTACGGCATCAACCTGACCCGGGCCTGGACGCTGATCGGGCGCCAGGCCGGGTTCGACGGATTGCTGTCGGTGGGTCGCGTGCAGACGCCGGTACTCGGGCTGGTGGTGCGCCGAGACCGCGATATCGCCGCCTTCGAACCCAAGCCGTTCTACGTGTTGTGGGCCGACCTGCAGGTCGCCAATGGCGCCCTGCGCGCCTGGTGGCAACCCGCCGAGCATCACCCGCTGGATGGCCGGTTTTTTGATGGCTCGTGTTTCGATGAACAGGGCCGCCTGCTCGATCCGCGTCCGGCCGAGGCGCTGTCGCAGCGCCTCGCAGGCGCCCAGGGCCATCTCGCCGAACTCGACCAGAAGCGCAAGCGCCAGGCCGCCCCGCTGCCCTATTCGCTGTCGTCGCTGCAGATCGATGCCGCACGCCGCCACGGCCTGTCGGCGAAGCGGGTACTCGACGTCTGCCAGACGCTCTACGAGCGCCACCAGCTGATCACCTACCCCCGCTCCGACTGCCGTTACCTGCCCGCCGCGCATCACCGGGAGGCCGCCAGGACCCTGACCGACGCCTGTCGCCTCGATGGCCAGCTGCGGGAATGGGCCGAGCAGGCCGACTTCGGCCTGCGCTCCAAGGCGTGGGACGACGCCAAGGTCGGCGCCCACCATGCGCTGGCGCCCACGGGCCGGCCGGCCGAGCTGGAGAAGCTGAGCCGCGACGAGGCCAACCTGTTCCGGTTGATCGCCCGTAACGTCCTGGCCCAGTTCTATCCGGCGCTGGAGACCTACGAGACCCGGGCCACGTTCGAAATCCTCGGCGAGCGCTTCAAGGCACAAGGGCGGGAGATTCTGGAGCCGGGCTGGAAGCCGCTGTTCACGACGCGCGACGACGTGCCAGCCCTGCCACCGCTGACGAAAGGCGAGGCGGCGAGCGTGATCGAGGCCGGCTGCGAGGCTCGCGAGACCCGGCCACCGGAACCCTTCACCGATGCCAGCCTGATCAAGGCGATGATGAACATCGCCCGCTACGTTGAGGACCCTGCGGTCAAGCGCACGCTGCGCGAATCCGACGGTCTCGGCACCGAGGCGACCCGCGCCGGCATCATCGAAACGCTGCTGACCCGGGGCTATCTGGTCCGCGACGGGAAAGCCATCAAGGCCACGCGCACCGGGCATGCGCTGATCGACTCGCTGCCGCCGGCCGCGACTCGCCCCGAGCGCACCGCCCTGTGGGAGCAACGGCTGTCGGCGATCGCCGAGAACCGGGATGCGCCCGCACCGTTCTTGACCGCACTGGTCGAGGATCTCCGCGCGCTGCTGGCCCAGGCGGACGCCGGGCGTCTCAACCAGGCGCTCGCGGCATCGGCCAAGGGTACGGCGCCGGTCGCACCGCCGCCCAAACGTGGCAGGCGGGGTACTTCGGGGCGCAAGGCCGGAGCGGGCCGCTCGCGGCGTGGCGGCAAGACGAACGGCGGCCAGTCGCAAGCCGCGGCGGACGGCGGGCAAGCACGCCCGCGACGTCCACGAAAGCGCTCTTCGTGAGCCAGCCCGAGCCGTTACTCGACGGCGTTTGCCGCCGTCGCCGATGCCCCCTTCGAATCGTCCCTGGCCTTGTCCGCCGGGAAGAAGACGCCTTTCTTGAGATCGCTCTCGATCTCCTCCAGCGAACGCCCCATCGTCTCGGGTACATAGCGGATGATGAAGACGAGCGCGATCGTAGTGATCACCGCATAGAGCCAGAAGGTACCGGAGGTGCCAAGCGCGCTGATCAGCGACAGCGTCGTCAGCGTCACCAGCAGGTTGAAGACCCAGTGGCTCAGCGCGCCCATGCTGGCGCCCTTGCCTCGTACGAACAGCGGATAGACCTCGGCGTTGATCAGCCATAGACAGACGCCGAAACTGCAGTTGAGCGCCATGTAGATCGCCAGACAGGCGACCAGGGCGTACTGGCTGAAGGCATCCTCCGGGGCGCCGCCCACGAACAGTATCCCCATGATCACCAGCGCCACCGCCGAGCCGGGCACCATCCACAGCAGGAAGCGCTTGCGCCCGATCCGATCGACCAGAAAGATCCCCAGGATGGTCGCCAGGTTGATCAACACGGCGCCACCGATGGCCGCCAGCACCGAGGCGCCGTCGCCGAAACCGGCCTGGCTGAGGATGGTCGGCGCGTAGTAGATCAGGGCATTGTTGCCGGTGATCTGGGAGAACATCGCGATCCCCACGCCGGCCACCAGCGCCGGACGGATCCAGGGCTGGAACAGATCGCGCCAGGATCCTTCGGGGCGGGCCGACACCTCCTTGATCTCGTCCATCTCCGACTGCGCCCCCTCCCGGCTGGCACGTACCCGCTCGAGGATATGCAGCGCCTCGGGTTCACGCCCCTTGCTCACCAGCCAGCGCGGGCTCTCCGGCAGGACCAGCATGCCCAGCATCAGGATCACCGCCGGGATGGTGCCCAGGCCGAACATCCAGCGCCACTGCTCGCCCAGGCCGTAGCCCACCAGGTAGGCGACGAGAATGCCGAACACCACCATGAACTGAAACATCACCACCAGCTTGCCTCGGTGCTCCGGCGGCGTGACCTCGGCGATATAGACCGGAATGATCTGCGTCGCGCTGCCGGCGGAGAGCCCGAGGATGAATCGCGCCGCGATCAGCATGCCGACGCTGGTCGAGGCCGCCGACAGGATCGAGCCGACGATGAACACCGCGCCGACCAGCACGATCGTCCAGCGACGCCCGAGCCGGTCGGAGAGCCGGCCGGTACCCACGCAGCCGACGATGGCGCCGAGGATGATCGCCCCGGTGACGAGCTGCTTGAGCGTGTCGTCCAGCGCGAACTGCTTGGACAGCCCGAGCAGGGCCACGCCGATGATGCCGGTATCGTAGCCGAACAACAGACCACCCAGGGCGGCCACGACCGAGACCATCACGACCAACCCCTTGCGCTTCGGACCGCGACCGGCGGCAGCGATTGCATTCATGCTTCTCTCCTTGAAATCGGGCGTCCTGGAGATTGAGTCGCCCAGATCGAATGATGACTACACGTCTCTGCTACGTGTCCTTGAATCGAATCCGGTTGCCGCTCCACCACAGCTGGCGATCGGCGTTGGCGGCTAGCGCCTCGATACGCTCGGCGTTGGGCGCATCGGTGGTGCGGACCCAGTCCAGCGCCTGCCGCTCGGTGCGCCCGAACTGCCGATGGCGGGCGACCAGGCGGGACTCGCGCAGCTCACGGTCGACATCGAGAAACCACACCTCGTCCAGCATCTCCCGCACCTGCGGCCACGGCGCGTCCTCGAGCAGCAGGTAGTTGCCCTCGGTGATGATCAGAGAGGTCTGTGGCGCCACCGCGATACTGGCGGCGATGGGCTCCTCGAGCTCGCGATAGAAGCCCGGCGCGTAGACCGTCTCCCCACCGAAGCCGGCGCGAAGGCGCTTGAGCAGGTCGCGATAGCCGAACGCGTCGAACGTATCCGGTGCTCCCTTTCGCCCGGCCCGGTCCAGTGCCGCCAGTTGTCGATTGGAGAGATGGAAACCGTCCATGGGGACGATCTGCGTCCGATCGCCGAGTGCAGCGAAAAGCGCCTCGGAGAGCGTACTTTTGCCAGAGCCGGGAGCACCGACCAGGCCGAGAATTCGACGTCGGGATGAATCGATTAAGCTACGGGCGGCATCGAGAATGAGCGGATCGATATCGATCGATAGCGTCCGCGTCTCCGTCGTGGTGATACGCATGGGGGATCGCAGGAAAGCCGGAAGTGGCAACAAGCGTAGCATGCTCATTTTGATGGTGAGAGTCGTCTATCGGCGACACAACCAAAGTCGTAAACTTACTAACGTCAGGGGCCGACGAAACGCCACTCGCCGAATTCACTCCGACGAGTGGCGCGAGGCGCCGGTACGGCTTCGAGTCGCGGTATCCGGCCGGGGGTCACTCGCCGGCTCGCCGACGCAAACGCGCGACCTCGTCCATCAGTTCCAGCGCCAGTGCCGCGCCGGCCAGATTGACGCCCAGGTCGCGCTGCAGGCGCTGGACGACCCTGACGCGATGCAGGCTCGCTCCATAGAAACGCCACTGTTCGCGTCGGCGACCGTGGGGGACGATGACGCCCTCGTCGACCAGCTCGATGACCCATTCGGCATGTACCGTACAGGTTCGGCACAGCTCGCCCAGCGTCAGGACCGGCGTCTCGTCGAGGTTGTCGACCGGGACCCGGGTGAGATCGTGGATGGTCATGACCTGCCCTCCGCTGTCGCTCTGGGGTTGAAGTTCGCCACCGCTTCCAGCTGGCGATAGGCCGTCTTGACGTCGTCATTCGTCGCCGGCGGCAGTACGATCTTCAAGGCGACGTAGCAGTCGCCCGGTGGCTCGCCGGGAATGCCTCGACCCTTGAGTCGCAGGCGCCGCCCGTCCTGGGAGTCCGCCGGGACTTTCAGTTCCACCGAACCCTCGGGCAGCGGTACCGCGATCGTCGCGCCCAGCGCAGCTTCCCAGGGCGCCACGGGCAGGGTCAGGGTGACATCGCGCCCCTCGACCTGATAGCGCCGGTGCGATTCGAACTCGATCTCCAGATAGAGATCGCCAGCCGGACCGCCACCCATGCCAGGCTCCCCCTGACCGGCCAGACGAATTCGCTGGCCCTGTTTCACGCCCTTCGGAATCCGGACTTTCAAGGTCCGCTGGCGGGGCCGCAACCTGCCCTGCTCATCGAGTTCGCCGCTCTGCAGCGTGAGGGTGCGCACGGCACCGCGATAGGCATCCTCGAGCGCGATCGACACCTTGGCATGATGATCCTCTCCGCGAGCACGATACCGCATGCCGCCGGGATCGCCGCTCGAGCCTGCGAAACCCTGGCCCGACCCTCGACGTTGACCGAACAGCGATTCGAAGAAATCGCTGAAGGCGGCGTGCTGCTCCTGGGAGTAGCCCTCTTGGGTATAACCGCCACCCCGAAACTCGAACCCGGCATCCCAGTCCGGCGGCGGCCGGAAATCCTCGCCGGCCCGCTGACCTTGACCCACCTGATCATAGGCGAGACGTTTTTCGGGATCCTTCAGGACTTCGTATGCCTCACCCAGCTGCTTGAAGCGCGCATCGGCATCGGCTTCCTGGCTGACATCCGGGTGATACTTTCGAGCCAGCCTGCGATAGGCGCGCTTGATCTCATCCTGGGTGGCATCCCGCTCCACGCCCAGTACCGCGTAGTAATCCTTGAACTCCATGCCGCACTCCCTGTCGAGGGGCCGCCGGCACCCGAAGTCGGGCCGGCGTGACGATCATTACCGTTATAGCAGGTATCGATCCGCCCGCCGTGGTTAGCCGGTGTTGCGGAGCCCGGCGGCGATGCCCGCCATGGTCACCATCAGGGCCCGCGACAGTTCTGGCGTGATATCGCCGCTGGCGTCCCGGTTTCGCTGCAGCAGTTCTGCCTGGAGGCCGTGCAGCGGGTCGATATAGGGGTTGCGCACCTCGATGGCCTGGCTGATCAACGGCGTGTTCTCCAGCAGTCGATGCTGGTCGAGGATTCGCAGCAGCACGGCCTCGAGATCGACCAGCCGCTGGCGCAGCGATTCGCCCAGCCGGGTCAGGGCGGGGTCGTCGACCAGGCGCTTCTCATAGTATGCCGCAATGAGCGGATCCGACTTGGCCAGCAGCATCTCGAGCATATCCAGATAGGTGCCGAAGAAGGGCCACTGTTCGCGCATCTCTCGTAGTCTGTCGAGCCCCCCGTGCTCCTCCAGCCGCGGCGCGAACGCCTCGCCGCTGCCGGGGCGGAGATCGCAGACGGCTCGACCCTGGGCGAGGACGTCCGGCGCATCAAGTCGCCGCGCGAGGTGGCGGTCATGCGCGAGGCGGGCCGGGTCGCCGACCTGGCGATGGCGGCGGCGCGCGACGCCCTCGAGCCCGGCCTGCGCGAGACCGACGTGGACGCGGCCCTTACCGCCGCCATGATGGGCAACGGCTGCGGCTATCCGGGCATCCGCTCCATGGTCGGTTCGGGGCCGCGCTCGGGCGCCCACCACGGCCCCGCCACCCATCGCCGGCTCGAGGCGGGCGACGCCCCGGGTGCCCGCGAGCTGGCCACGGCCC
>NZ_CEXLVS010000091.1:0-14792 GCF_982684285.1 Salinicola sp.
AATCGAGAAGTGCGCCGCCTCGCCGGCCGCGAAGGAGACCGTGCCGCCACGTCCTTGGTAAGTCACCCAGGCATCGGCCGGCCCACCGCCGGGAATCTCGTTCCAGGCCGTGACCGAAGCGTTCTCGAGTGCGCTCTGGGCATACCATTCGCCATCTTCCCGCCCGACTTCCAGGCCGGCGACGTGACCGTGGGGGTCCAACTGGATCAGCGTCTGCGCCAGTTCGAACGGCAGTGGCAAGTAGCGCAAATAGTCGGTCATGCCGGCCAGGTCGAACGGTGCGCTGCGCAGCCGCCAGCCATCCTCGGTGGATTGGGCCTGCAGCTGCTGCGGCCACTCCACCGCCGCCAGGCCGGCATGAGAGACCCGCAAGTCATCCAGCCAGGCTCTCCAGCCTCCCTGGGCGTCGCGGTCCAACCCCGCCTCGAACCCGAGCCCACGCAGTGTCTCGGAGACTTCGTTGCGGGTGTCGTTGACCTGCAACCTGGGCACGTCCAGGGAGAGACGACCCTGGCGCAGTCCGCTGTCACGCCATTCGCCGCCCAGCGACGCCTGGCCGTCGATCTTCCCGATCGCCCTGGGGTAGCCCGAACTCAACGCGGCCAGTGACGGCGACAGTGCGCTCAGATCGAGCTCTGCGGCGAAGCGCGCCTCGGGATGCTCGTCGGTGCCGCCTTCCGCGGCTTGCGACCCGCTACCGCTCTCGATCGCCAGATGGAAGTGCCCCGCCTCCTCCTGCCCGGCGCTGAGCGTGGCCTGGATCGAGGCCTGGCCGTTCCGGCTGGCCAGCGTCAATTGCGAAACCGAGACGCTGGCCTGCTCGCGCTCGCCATGCAGGACCAGCGTGACGTTCTCGAGCCGGGCCTGCTGGCGCGTCAGCATGCGCAACCAGCCATCGACATCGAGCGAAGACGACGACGAATCGTCGGTGCCACCGAACCAGCGGCTGCCCGCGCCATCCGGCCAGGCCCACTCGCCGTCGTCCGTCTGATAGAGATGCAGGGTCAGGCCTCGAATCTCCGCCCCACGAATGACCGGTGCGCCCAGCCGCCAACTCGCCAGCGTCTCGAGCCGCCCGGCGGCGTGCTCCAGGTCCAGCAGCGGCTGACCGTCGCGGGTATCGAGTCGAAAGTCATTCAACGTCAGGCGGGGATTCAACCGATGGACCGCCAGGGAGAGGTGACCGAGCTTGGCGTTAGCGCCCAGTTGATCTTCCAGGGTCGAGGTCAGCCATGGACTCAACCGATCGATCTGCCAGGCCGCCAGTCGAACGCCACTCGAAATCACGGCGACGACGAGGGCAACCAGGGCGACCAGCGTCAGCAGCCAGCGCCACGTGGCACGCAACCGAGTCATTCGTGGACGACTCATCGGTTCACATCAGTACGATGTCGTACTGTTCTTGGGAGTAGTGTGCCTCGACCTGGAAGCGGATCGTCTTGCCGATGAAGGATTCGAGATCGGCCACCGCAGCGGACTCTTCATCGAGCAACCGATCGACCACCGACTGGGCGGCCAGCACCATGTAGGTCTCCGGCGAATAGGCACGCTCCTCGCGCAGGATCTCGCGAAAGATCTCGTAGCAGATCGTCTCCGGCGTCTTCAGCGATCCCCGCCCCAGGCAGGTCGGGCAGGGTTCGCACAGTGTCTGTTCGAGGCTCTCGCGGGTGCGCTTGCGGGTCAGTTGCACCAGGCCCAGTTCGGTGACGCCGGTCAGCTTGTTCTTGGCGTGGTCCCGCTCCAGCGACTTCTCGAGCACGCGCAGCACCTGGCGCTGATGTTCCAGCTCCTCCATGTCGATGAAATCGATGATGATGATGCCGCCGAGATTGCGCAGTCGCAATTGACGGGCAATGGCCGTGGCCGCCTCGAGATTGGTCTTGAAGATGGTCTCCTCGAGATTTCGGTGCCCGACGTAGCCGCCCGTGTTGACGTCGATGGTGGTCATCGCCTCGGTCTGGTCGATGACCAGGTAGCCGCCGGACTTGAGCTGCACCTTGCGCCCCAGTGCCTTCTGAATCTCGTCCTCGACGCTGTAGAGATCGAAGATCGGCCGCTCTCCGGGGTAATACTCGATCCGAGACTCCATGGTCGGCATGAACTCCCGGGCGAACTCCTTGAGCTTGAAGTAGTTTTCGCGGGAGTCGATGCGCACCTTCTCGATCTGATCGCGCATCACGTCGCGTAGCGTGCGGATGAACAGCGGAAGGTCGTCGTAGATCGGCGTGGAGACCTCGGCCGTGGTACGCCGCTCGGCCACCTTCTGCCACAGCCGCTGGAGGAAGACCATGTCGGCGAACAGCTCCTCCCGCCCCACGCCCTCGGCCGCCGTACGAATGATGAAGCCCCCGCTGTCGCCCGCTGGCAGCTCCGCCTTGCCGCTCTCGACCAGTGCCTTCAACCGTTCGCGCTCGGCCTCGTCCTCGATCCGCTGGGATACGCCGACGTGGGGCGAATCCGGCATGTAGACGAGATAACGGGAGGGGATGGAGAGATGCGTGGTCAGCCGCGCGCCCTTCGAACCGATAGGGTCCTTGGTGACCTGGACGATCAGGGACTGCCCGGCGTGCAGCAGATGACTGATCGACGCCGGCTCCTCGTGCGGTGCATCGGGAGGCAGCACTTCGTTGACGTGAATGAAGGCGGCCCGCTCGAGGCCGATATCGATGAACGCGGCCTGCATGCCCGGGAGGACCCGCACCACCTTGCCCTTGTAGATATTGCCGACGATGCCCCGGCGACGGCTGCGCTCGATGAAGGCTTCCTGCAGCACGCCGTTTTCCACCACGGCCACCCGCGTTTCCATCGGCGTCAGATTGATCAGTACCTCACCGCTCATGCGGGCATCCTTGTTGCGGGTTGTTCGAGCACGCCGGCGACATCCCTTGCCAGGGCGAGCGGAGCTGGCCTCGCGGGAATTATGGCACAGCCGTCCGGTCTCTCATAAGGCGCTCTGTCACGAGGCGCCACCGCTGGACCCGACATCCGGCAACGCACCGCCCCACAGCGAAACACCTTGCGCGCGCAACAGGGCCGCCGTCTCGGCGAGCGGCAGCCCCACCACGGCGGAGTAGCTCCCCTCCAGATGTTCGACGAAGATCGAGGCCAAGCCCTGAATCGCGTAGCCGCCAGCCTTGTCCAGCGGCTCTCCGGTCGTCCAGTAGGCCGCCGCTTCCGCTTCGTCGATGCGCCGCATGACCACGCGCGTGGAGACCCGGCTCTCGACCATTCCCAGAGGCCCCAGCACGGCGACCGCGGACAGCACGCGGTGCTCGCGCCCGGACAGCGTCATCAGCATCTCGCGGGCATGGGCCTCATCCTCCGGCTTGCCGAAGATGGTGTCGTCGCAGACCACGACGGTGTCGGCGCCCAATGTCGGCAAGGCACTACCCGCCTGGCCCGCCTCGGCCTTGTGGCGAGCCAGGCGAGAGACGAAATGTTCCGGCGACTCGCCATCCAGCCGGGACTCGTCGATATCGGACGGCGCGACCTCCACCGTGACGCCGATCGACGCGAGCAACTCGCGCCGGCGCGGCGAAGCCGAGGCCAGGCGCAGGACGGGGTCGGGTCGGGAAGCGGCATTCATGGGCAAATCCTCCGAGAGAGCTTGGCAACCACCGGCCGGCGACATCAACCGGAAGGCGCCGATCACGCAGCAGCACCGTTGCGAGACACCGGCTCCACGAATTAGCCGATCCCCAACCGGCGACGTACCACTTGCATCATGGTGAACAGCCACGGCCACAGCAGAGACCCGATCAGTGCGGGCAGCAGGAACTCGAGGCTCAGGGAGATCGGGCCGTAGATCGTGCGCAGCCACTGCTCGACCAGTTGCGCAATGCCCAGCAGAATGAAGACCAGCACCGCCTGTTGCCAGATCGAGTAGACGCGGAAGCGCTGATAGAGCAGCAGAAAGAGGTACGCCAGCAGCGAGAGCACCAGAGCGTTCTGGCCCAGCGGCGCCCCCTCGATCAGATCGAGCATCAGCCCCAGCACGAAGCCGTGCAGCACGCCGACGCGCTGCGGCGTGGCGACACACCAGTAGGCCAGCAGCACGCCCAGCCAGTCCGGCCGCCATACCAGCCACGCATCCGGTAGCGGCATCACCTGCAGGCAGAGCGCCAACAGCAGCGTGAACCAGACGAAGAGATAACCGAACGGGCCCATGCCTACTCCTGCTCCGTGGACTGCAGCGTCAGCGCCGCGGTCAACGCGTCTTCATTGATCCGGTTGGCATCGGGATGCCCGGGATCGCCCGGCCACACCACCTGGCGAGCCATGCGTTCCGGCCCGCTCAGGCCCTCTTCGGGTCGCTCGGGGGGAAACAGCAGCAGGAAATAGCGCGAGCGTTCCGGCTGGGAGATCGGCTCTGCCGAGACCTCCATGAACGCCTGGCTCGACTCGCGCTTGACGTCGACCACGCGCGCGACCGGATACCCCTGGGGGAAACGCCCGCCCAGGCCGGACGTCACCAGCAGATCGCCCTCGCGAATGTCCGCCGTGGCCGGCACGCTGGGAATGTTGAGCGAATCGAGCTGGCCGGTGCCCTGGGCGATGAAGCGCAAGCCGTTGCGATTGATCTCCACCGGCACCGCATGGTTGGCGTCGGCCACCATCAGCACCCGGCTGGTATAGGCGGAGACGGACACCACCTGGCCGATCAGGCCCGAGGCGTCCATCACCGGCTGGCCGATGTAGACGCTATCGCGCCGCCCCCGATTGATCACCATCTGCTGGGTGAACGGATCGGAGTCCAGCGACAACAGCTCCGCAGTGATATAGGGCACGTCGGCAGGATTCGGTGCGTTGAGCAGTTCGCGCAGGTGGATGTTCTCGGCGGTCAGACTCGCCATGCGCTGCACCCGGTTAGAGAGCGTCAGCAGCTGCTCGCGAAGACGACCGTTCTCGTCGATCAGCGCCTGCTGATCGGAGATCGCCATGGCGCCCCAGCGCACGCCCTCGCTCGGCAGCGCGACCAGCCACTGGATCGGCGCCACGATCGTGGTCATGTGGGAACGTGCCGTTTCCACCGCACTGAAGCGGTGTTCGGCGAACATCAGCCCGAACGCCAGTACCGCACACAGCAGCATGCGGTACGTGGGTATCGGACCGTAGGAAAACAGCGGTTTGATAGGCCTCACCCCCACCTACCGAAGACGGAAGGTGCCGCTCGGCGGCCTCGTCCGTCGCGGCCGGCCTCAATCGCTGGAGAGCAGTTCGAAGGTATGCTGATCGATCATCTCGAGCGCCTTGCCGCCACCCCGGGCAACGCACGTCAGCGGATCCTCGGCGATGATGACCGGCAGGCCGGTCTCCTCGGCGATCAGCTTGTCGATATCCCGCAGCAATGCACCGCCACCGGTCAGCACCAGGCCACGCTCAGCGATATCGGAGGCGAGTTCCGGCGGGGACTGCTCCAGCGCGCTCTTGACCGCCGCGACGATGGACGCCAGCGGCTCCTGCAACGCATCGAGAATCTCGTGGGAGTTGAGCGTGAAGCTGCGCGGAATACCTTCTGCCAGGTTGCGTCCGCGCACGTCGATCTCGCGCAGTTCGCCGCCCGGGTAGGCGCACCCCACCTCCTCCTTGATCCGCTCGGCGGTAGCCTCGCCGATCAGGCTGCCGTAGTGGCGACGCACGTAGGAGGTGATCGCCTCGTCGAAGCGGTCGCCACCCACGCGCACGGATTCGGAGTAGACCACCCCGTTGAGCGAGATGATCGCGATCTCGGTGGTACCGCCACCGATATCGACGACCATGGATCCCTGCGCTTCCTCGACCGGCAGGCCGGCACCGATCGCGGCAGCCATGGGCTCCTCGATCAGATAGACATCCCGTGCGCCGGCACCTTCGGCGGACTCCTTGATCGCGCGGCGCTCGACCTGCGTGGACATGCAGGGAACGCACACCAGCACGCGCGGGCTGGGCGTCAGGAAAGTGCTTTGATGAACTTTGCGGATGAAGTGCTGCAGCATCTGCTCGGTAACGGTGAAATCGGCAATCACACCATCCTTCATCGGACGGATGGCGGTAATGTTACCGGGCGTGCGCCCCAGCATCCGTTTGGCGTCGAGACCGACGGCCGCAACACTGCGCATGTTGCCGGATTGGCGAATCGCCACGACGGAGGGTTCGTCCAGGACGATCCCGCGACCGCGGACGTAAATCAGCGTGTTGGCGGTCCCCAGATCGATCGACAGATCGCTCGAGAACAGCCCCCGTAAACGTTTAAACATGGAAACTTTTACCTAGTCCAGACCGGAACCCTGTGCGGACGCAAACGGTATCACCGTGGGGGTAAAGCAGCAAGCGCAAGCCTGCCAGATGGGGCGTTAATATGATAATGTCTCCTCCATTTCTTGGCATGAACAGTATCGCGAAGTTTTAGCGCGATGATCGTCTCCGATTCCTGGCATCCCAAGGCTCGAAACCCAACCCTTGGGTGGATGTTTCGGCGACCCGGTCTCATCGCCATCCACGACGCGATGTCTCAACGAGAGGACCTTTTCTACATGGCAATCGAACACGCGGACGTGCTGCGCGCCGCGCACCTGGCTCGGCTGGGCCTCAACAGCGATGCAGAGGCGGCCGGCTATGTCGATGACCTGACCCGGATCCTGGAAATGGTCGATCGCTTGCAGGCGGTGGATACCGATGGCATCGCGCCGCTCTCCCATCCGCTCGATACCACCCAGCGCCTGCGCCCGGACGAGGTCACCGAAACCAATCAGCGCGACGCCTTTCAGGCCTGCGCGCCGGAGACCGCCGACGGCCTCTATCTGGTACCTCGCGTCGTCGAATAAGTTCGACATTTGAGGATACTCTAGACTTCAGGGCGCTTTAGAGAGTCGAGTAAGTTCGACATCGTCGAGCACGTCCGACGTCGTTTATCGATGAGAGCGACCATTGCCGTCACTTCATCCCGCATAGCGATCTGACTCAGGGAATATCGACCCCATGCATCATATGACGCTCACGGAACTCGCCCGCGGCCTCGAGGCCGGCGACTTTTCCAGCCGAGAGCTGACCACCAGCCTGCTCGACCGCATCGAGCGCCTGGATGGCGACATCAACAGCTTCGTCACCGTCACTCGCGATCAGGCGCTCGCGGCTGCCGACGCCGCCGATCAGGCCCGTGCCAAGGGCGAGTCGCGTCCGCTTGCCGGCCTGCCCCTGGCGATCAAGGATATCTTCTGCACCCAGGGCATTCGTACCAGTTGCGGCTCGAAGATGCTCGACAACTTCAAGGCGCCCTACAACGCCACCGTGATCGAGAAGCTCCAGGCCGCCGGCATGATCAGCCTCGGCAAGACCAACATGGACGAGTTCGCCATGGGCTCCTCCAACGAGAACAGCTTCTACGGTCCGGTCAAGAACCCGTGGGACCGCACCGCCGTCCCCGGCGGCTCCTCGGGCGGCAGCGCC
Source organism: Salinicola sp. (assembly GCF_982684285.1). Classification (NCBI taxonomy): domain Bacteria; kingdom Pseudomonadati; phylum Pseudomonadota; class Gammaproteobacteria; order Oceanospirillales; family Halomonadaceae; genus Salinicola; species Salinicola sp. The sequence goes on from NZ_CEXLVS010000091.1 coordinate 7,426, forward strand.
GCCGCCGTCGCCGCCGGCTTCGCCCCTGCGGCGCTGGGCACCGATACCGGCGGCTCGATTCGTCAGCCGGCCGCCTTCTGCGGCATCACAGGGCTCAAGCCGACCTACGGCCGGGTCTCCCGCTACGGCATGGTCGCGTTCGCCTCGAGCCTCGACCAGGGCGGCCCGATGGCCCGCAGCGCGGAAGATTGCGCCCACCTGCTCGGCGCCATCGCCGGCCACGACCTGCGCGACTCCACCAGTGTCGCCCGGGTGGTGCCGGACTATCTCGCCGAGCTGGATGCGCCGCTGGACGGACTCAAGATCGGCCTGCCCAAGGAGTACTTCGGTGACGGCCTGGACGCGGAAGTCGAGAGCGCCATCCGCGAAGCGATCCGGGCCTACGAATCCCTGGGCGCCAAGGTGTGCGAGGTGAGCCTGCCACATACCCACCTGGCCGTGCCGGCTTACTACGTGATCGCCCCGGCGGAAGCCTCCTCGAATCTTTCGCGCTACGACGGCGTGCGCTTCGGCCACCGCTGCGACAATCCGGTCGATCTCGAGGACCTCTACAAGCGCTCCCGCGCCGAGGGCTTCGGCGACGAGGTCAAGCGCCGCATCCTGATCGGCACCCACACCTTGTCGGAAGGGTTCTTCGACGCCTACTACCGCAAGGCCCAGCAGGTCCGCCGCCTGATCCGCCAGGACTTCATGGATGCGTTCGAAGAAGTCGACGTGCTGATGGGCCCGGCCGCACCCACGCCGGCGTTCGATCTCGGCGCCAAGAAAGACCCGGTCTCGATGTACCTGCAGGATATCTACACCATCGCCATCAACCTGGCAGGCATCCCGGGCATCAGCGTGCCAGCCGGCTTCGCCGGCAAGCGCCCGATAGGCCTCCAGATTCTCGGCCAGCACTTCGCCGAGGGCCAGTTACTCAACGTGGCGCACAAGTTCCAGCAGGCGACGGACTGGCACCGTCGGCATCCGACCGATCAGGAGACAACCTAATGCAGTGGGAAACCGTCATCGGGTTGGAGGGCCACGTCCAGCTCGCCACCCAATCCAAGATCTTTTCCGGCGCCTCCACCGCCTTCGGTGCCGAGCCCAATACCCAGGCCTGCGCCATCGACCTCGGCCTACCCGGGGTGCTGCCGGTGCTCAACGAAGGCGCCGTGGCGATGGCCGTTCAGTTTGGCCTGGCAATCGACGCCGAGATACCCGAGACCTCGCTGTTCGAGCGCAAGAACTACTTCTACCCCGACCTGCCGAAGGGGTATCAGACCAGTCAGATGGCCCAGCCCATCGTCGGCAGAGGCGAAGTGGAGATCGTGCTGGATGACGATGTGCGCAAGCGCGTTCGCATTCACCATGCGCACCTGGAAGAGGACGCCGGCAAGTCACTCCACGAAGACTTCCATGGCATGAGCGGCATCGATCTCAACCGCGCCGGCACACCGCTTTTGGAGATCGTCTCCGAACCCGACATGCGCTCGGCCAAGGAAGCGGTCGCCTATATTCGCGCGCTTCACGCCATCGTCACCTACCTGGGCATCTCCGACGGCAACATGGCCGAAGGCTCGATGCGCTGCGACGTCAACGTCTCCGTTCGCCCCAAGGGCCAGGAAACGCTAGGCACCCGTGCCGAGATCAAGAACGTCAACTCCTTCCGCTTCGTCGAGCGGGCGATCGAGTTCGAGGTCGAACGCCAGATCGAAGTGATCGAGGATGGCGGCAAGGTGGTTCAGGAAACCCGGCTCTACGACCCGGATCAGGACGAGACCCGCAGCATGCGGACCAAGGAGGAAGCCAACGACTACCGTTACTTCCCCTGCCCCGACCTGCTGCCGGTGATGCTCGACAGCGCCTATATCGAACACCAGCGTTCGACGCTACCGGAGCTGCCCACCGAGAAGCGCAATCGCTTCGAGAGCGACCTTGGACTCTCCGCCTACGATGCCGGCGTACTCTCCTCGACCCGCCCGATGGCCGAATACTTCGAAGCCGTGCTGGCCGTCTGCGGCGATGCCAAGCAGGCCGCCAACTGGGTCCAGGGCGAACTCTCGGCGCATCTCAATCGCGAGAACATCGACATCAGCAACAGCCCCGTCACCCCAGAGCAACTCGGCGGCCTGATCAGCCGCGTACTCGACGACACCATCAACGGCAAGGCCGCCAAACAGGTCTTCGCCGCGTTGTGGAACAATGAAGGCCAGAGCGCCGACGAGATCATTGACACCCGCGGTCTCAAGCAGGTCACCGACACCGGCGCCATCGAAGCGATGGTCGACCAGGTCATCGCGGACAGCCCGGTTCAGGTCGCCCAGTACCGCGACGCCGATCCGGAGAAACGCGGCAAGATGATCGGCTACTTCGTCGGCCAGGTGATGAAGGCCTCCCGCGGCACCGCCAACCCGCAGCAGGTCAACGGACTGCTCAAGCAGAAGCTGGACGAGGCCTGAGTCGATACTGGCTCAGCCAGTCAGCACCAACGAAAAGGGCCATGGCCGAGGCGTCGAACTACACCCCGGAAGTTGGACACCCATCCACTTTCGGGGTGTTTTTGATGGCGAGACACGGCGCTTGCGGTTGAGACGGCCACCACATGCCTCTATACCCGATATTCCGTGCGGAATGTCCGGAAGAGTCGATACTGCTGCAACTAGAACAGGCCCTATGAACCACACCCCAACAACACCGAAGTAGTCTCCTAATGAAAGCGCCCCGGAAGCACGTGGAGGCCTGGGACTATCGCCGGATGGGGCCATCAAGTTAGTGCCAATGAGTGCCACTTAGACTCCCCGTTCCGGCAGCAGGCCTCGATCGGCCAGAAACACCTCGGTCGCCCGGGCCTGTTTAATATGCTCTTCGTTCTCGGGGTCGAACGGCTCTTTGGTGGTCACGATCAGGGTGCCGATATCGGGCAAGTATTCGGCCAGCGCGACAAAGGGCATCTCGTTGCTCAGATCGACGTCCGGCACCAGTGCCATCCAGCCGACCCATTCTCGATGAGGGAAGGCAGCCTTCCTATGATAACCTTTTGTGGAAAAATTAGACCAACTTGCTTTTTTAATGCGTGCCATTTTTTTAAAAAGAGTGGAGTAAGTTGACCAGTAATCTTCGCTCTTGGTGTCTTTGAGAGAGTTTGCGTTTAGAACAAAATATCCTCCGAGACCCGAGGATCCATCGAGTAGTCGAGCCTTGGCAAAAAAAGGCTTTTCGCTTTCCTTTAAACCTTGAATGGGAACGGGCATGGACCAAGCGGTGAAGTTGACCAGGCCTTTGCCTTTGTAGCTTTCGTTGTTTTTGTGGGTCTCGTGATAAGCGCTCTTTAATACTTTGTTTTTGTCAGTGACAGGGCAGTAGATGGCTTTATCTTTTTCGGTGATGAGAGGATATTGCCAGTCGCTTAAGGCTGTGTCTACTTCAGAGATTTTTTCTGTTGCTTTTAAAAACAGGGAGTACACCTCTTCTATTTCGAGACCCTCTTTATTTTTTGGAAAAATCATCCTTAAAGAATATTTCATTTTTTGCTCCTTTTTAAAAGCCTTTGAGATGACAGGATATGATTAACCCCGTTTCTGAAAACTCATCTTCTGTGAGTTCTTTGACACGAGGATCCGAAAAAAACCAGTTTAGGGTCGCGGGAGGCATGTTTTTTCTAATTGCCACTGATTGTGCCGAAGCCTCGCTTATGAAAGAGTCTATGAGCTTGCTCATAAAAGGTATGCTGCGAGGTTGCCATTCGCCTTCGATGTTTCTTTCTAACCAACTGCCATATCCATATTTAGCCTCGACCAGCGTGCAGCTAGCCGACCAAAATCCATCGAAATCGACGCTGTTAAACTTCCATTCTTCGATTTTGTTAGGTCCCACGATGGAGAAAATTGGGTTTCCACCCATATTGGCAATCTTCAACTGATACTCTGGCCAGTTTCCATCTCCTGTGTTGAAGTTTCGGCCCGAAGGCACGAACTTGTAGCCCCGTTTTCTGGGTTCACAGTCGTTGCAGTCCTCGTTGGTGTCGGTATCACTGACTTCACCCGCGACCGGCCGTGAGCGCGTGTCGCTGCCGCTTTCTGAGGCCGTGTCGTTCAGTACACCGACCGCGGTAAGCGCCTCGCGCGTGATCGCGAGGTTGTAATCCACCACGGTGGTCAGCACTTCCTTGCCGGCTTCTCGATCAACGCCCGCAGGTCCTGGGCGAGCAGGTCGGGCGACTGCTAACTCTCCGGAATAACGGGGGCTCAAAGGGGATTGAGCTAGCCCATCCGTGATGACACATCGTCAAGGCAGCACGCCAAGACGATGTCGTCCTTGTGCTTTCTCAATCTGCTTGCCACTAAATAGATAGTTTCTACACCCTAGAACTCTACCTGAATGTCTTGGCTTTTGAGCCATTGCCTTATTTTCTCTCGCTTTTCTTGGCTATCCTCGGTGTACGAGTCCTCTTTTGGTCCTGTTGCAAGAGGGGCTTGGAAAGTCGTACCTCTTTTGTTTTTTTGCTTTGGATTGGCGCCGAGCTGTAGAAGCTTCATGATTCGATCATAATCGTCTGCGGCGGCGGCGAAGAAAAGAGGGGTGTCCCCAACGATGTCCTGGTGGTTTATATTGGCACCATTATCGATTAGCAGTTCAAAGTTTTTTGCTGGATTTCCCACCGCGTTGAAAAGCGGTGTTGCTCCACCTTTGTTTTCGATGTCGACAGGAGCGCCATGCTCAATGAGCTCCTTGAGATAATTGGTCGTATCTAGTCGCGCTGCGGTGTGAATGACAGTTTCACCGCTTGAGCTTGGAATCGTTGGATCAGCGCCTTTTTTAATAAGTATTTTGAACTCGTCTAGATTATTTGATGCCATGGCGAGCCAAAGAAGCGTCCTTCCTTTTTGATCGATTGCGTTAACTTCGGCACCTTCCGATATGAGTTTCTCCGTTCTTTTCTCATCACCGGAGCTGATTGATTGCGCCAACTCTTTGGCCATTTTCCCAGTGAACATTTCGCCTTTCTCCGCGCTATCCGAAGGTGTGCAGCCCGAGGCTATGAAAAGTGCCAGTATGGCATATTTGAAATAGAGCTGACGCATTTTACTCGCTCCAGGGGGGTGTTCTTGAAAATGATTCCAAGACGGAGTTCATGGAATGGTCCGATATTCTATTGCCCATTACTGATATGGGGTCATGCTTTTCCCAGCCTGAAAGTGGAGTAGGGTCAGGCAGCGTTATTTTTCTGCCTAATGCATCTGGCAGTAGCCATCTGTCGACTAAGGCTTCTTCTTGCTCCCATGTCAATATTTCGCCAGACGTATTATATCTTCGGATTAGGCCATCGTTGGCAATGCGGCTTGCCTCGTCAAAACTGATGGGTAGGTTAGAGATTGTGTTCTTATGGATTCCTGCAGCGTTGAAGGTAACTGCGGGAGTGTCCGTAGTGATGGCAGATGCTGAAGCAAGCCCACCGCCTAAGGAGTGGCCCGTGATAGCCAGGTTTTCCCCATAAGCTGTCTTGGCTATTTCTGATAACTGCCTGGCTTGTACGTATTGAGGAGCTGTCATGCCAGCGCCCTGAGGAAGGTTTCCCTGTCTCCAGTCGCCTCCCCAGTCAGTGAAGTCCGTTCCGGCAAACGCAAGAACGTAATTTCCATCTCCATCCGTATATATTGACGACTGGAACCCAGTGCTCTCATCTTCCAGTAAGTCTGGACGTATGCCATCGGCCAAAAGATCATCTTCCGAGAGAGGACGCCACTGAGATACGGGCTCATGCCGATAGACCGCATCCGCAATTTGTGCCAACACTTGGTCTATTGGTTTAGGATCGATTCCTCTTACCTGTTCTGAAAATGTAGCCAAATCTTTTGGGGACGCCATTTTGGATGCTGCCATGGGCATGCTTTTCGGTCCGCCGAAGCTGTGCTGCGCCCCCTTGATATCCGCGGCACCCGGGCAGTGGACCTCGATATTGCCGCCCTCGATGCGGATATAGCCGCCGCCACTCTGCAGCAGGATGCCGTTCTCGGCATTGATTTCGATTCGGCCCTCGGTCGAAGTCACCTTGACGCCTTTCTCCGCGGTAAAGGCCATTTCGCCATCCTGCGCCTGCATCTCGACCTTGCCGCGGGCCGCGAACAGCTTGATGCCCGCCTTCTGCACGAACAGCGAGAGCTTCTCGGAGATCGAGGCCACCAGGCTCTTGCCGGTGGCGATATTGACGTCTTCGCCGCTGGAGACGCTCAGCGATCTGCCCTGGGCCAGGTGGGTCGATTCCGGGGTGCTCAGGGTGATGCCGGCGGGCGAGGCCAGGTGCAGCCAGGGCGCTTTCATGCGTGCCGCTTCGCCGCGGCCGCCGCTGTCGGTGGCATCGCTAGCACTGGTTTGATCGGTGCTGGTCAGTTGTTCGCTTTTGCCGTAGCGGTCGTCGGCGTCTTCACCCGCCTGCTTGAGGTGGGTACGACTGTCGAGGGCTTCGGCGTTGTGGTCCGCCGCGCTCTGGCTGAGGCTGTAGGTGAGATTGTAGGCGCTGTCGAGCTGCTGTCTGGCCGGGGTGAGGTCGAGCTGGTCGCCGCTGGCGCCGAGCTGGCCCCAGCTTGAGAGATAGAGCCCCTGGTTGGCGCGGATGGCGCCATAGGCGTCGGTGCGCAGCTCGAACCCGGTGCCGCGGAAGGCGCCGCGGGTGTTGCCGGTCTGGTGGATCAGGTAGCCGAGGTTGAGCTGGCTCTTCTCGGCTTCGGAGTTGAGCCGAACGCGCTCCTGGTCGGTGGCGTCGTCGAAGACGAGTTCGTTGTACTTGCTGCCGCGGTAGGTCTTGCTCTTGAATCCGGAGAGCAGGCCGTGGCTGTGCCAGTCGGGGGTCTGCTCGCCGTTGTAGACCCGGCCGGTGATCAGCGGGCGGTCGGCGTCGCCTTCGAGGAAGTCGACCAGCACTTCCTGGCCGATACGCGGCACGAACACGCCGCCCCAGCCGGCGCCGGCGTTGGGCTGGGAGACCCGCAGCCAGACGCTGGAGTTCTCATCGTTTTGGCCCTGGCGGTCCCAGTGGAACTGCACCCGTACCCGGTTGAGATGGTCGGTGTGGATCTCTTCGTTGGCGGGGCCGACCACGGTGGCGGTCTGCGGCCCGCCGATCACCGGACGCTGATGGGTCAGCGGATGGCGGTAGGGCTGGGTGCGGCGCTGGGCTTCGAGATCGACCAGGAAGTGGCCGGTGCCGCCGGTAGCGTAGTCGGAGAGACGATCGCTATCGCCTTCGTCTTCCAGCCCATGGGCTTTCCTGGCGGCGTCGAGCTGGGGCTGCAGGCTGCCGGGCAATGCCTGGAGCTGGGCCGAGACCGGCAGGGCGTTCTCGGCGTGGACGGTGACGCCCAGCAGCAGGAACTGGCGCTCTTCCTCAC
>NZ_CEXLVS010000092.1:0-14741 GCF_982684285.1 Salinicola sp.
GCTCGAGTAGGTGGCGGTGAAAGCGGTGCCCGAGGTGAACAGGGTGCCCACCGCGATGATCGCGATCATCGCCAGCATGCCCTCACCCAGGGCGCCGCCATAGCCGATCATGCGGGCGTCGGTTTCCTTGTCGAGCTGCTTGGAGGTGGTGCCCGAGGCGACCAGGCCGTGAAAGCCGGAGATCGCCCCGCAGGCGATGGTGATGAACAGCAGCGGATACCAGCTGATTTCCGCCTCGCCGTTGATGCTGGGCGCGGTCATTTCCGGCGCGCCGAACAGCAGCCCCAGATACAGCAGCGCCAGGCCGACCACCAATTGATGCGAATTGATGTAATCGCGCGGTTGCAGCAGCTTCCAGACGGGCAGCGTCGAGGCGATGTAGACGTACACCATCAACACCACGATCCAGACCAGGAAGGCCATCGAGGTGCCGTTGAAGCCGCCGACGACCGGCGCGTCGGGACCGCCGAACCAGCTCACCAGGTCGAACTGCAGTAGAGGCACTTCGCTGGCCACCAGCACCGCGCCGTACATCACGGCCAGCGCGATCACCGACGGCAGCAGCATCGATCCCGAGTGGCGATAGACACGATAGCCGATCCACACGGCAAGCGGAATCTGGATGAAGACCGACAGCACGCTGGCCGGGAAGGTGATGAACAGCTTGGCGATGACCCAGGCGAAGACCGCGTTGACCATCAACACCAGGATCAAGATGATGAACAGGAACAGCAGTTTGGCGCGCTGCCCGATCAGCTGGTTGGCCAGCGTGCCGATCGAGTGGCCCTTGTGGCGGTTGGAGATTACCACCGCGCCGAAATCATGCACCCCGGCGGCGAACACGGTACCCAGCACGACCCACAGGATGGCCGGCAACCATCCCCAGTAGATCGCGATGGCCGGCCCCACGATGGGCGCTGCCCCCGCCACCGAGGTGAAGTGGTGGCCCCACAGAATCCACTTGTTGGTGGGAACGTAGTCGACGCCGTCGCGATAGGCATGCGCCGGCGTTTGAAAATCGGCTTCGAGTCGATAGATGCGTTCGGCGATGAACTTCGAGTAGAAGCGATAGCCCATCACGAAACACACGGCACCGAACAGGGCGATCCAGATAGCGTTCATGGGGGTTCCTTGACGGTTCTGGTGGGCGCGGTGGACCAGGCCCACTTGCGTTGTTGTGTTATGTCTACACTACCGAAGACGGATGGCGCGCTCCGTTAGACGAATGCATCAGGCGCGCGAGGGGCGTGGCGGAAGTCGAGACCTCCCGCCGATGGGGCAGGTGGGGATTCAGCGAGATTGCTGGCTATCGAAGCGCAGGGCGGTCCTCAACGCGAACTGGCCGATGACCGCAGCCCCGGCCAGTACCAAGGCCGCACCCAGGGCCGGATCGTCGCCCAGGCCGGCCAGCGCGGTGCAGAGCGCGCCGATGCCCATCTGGGCGAACCCGTAAAGGCCGGCGGCGGAACCGACGACCTTGGGGTTGATGCCCACCGCCAGCGTCAACGCGGTCGGCCCGGTCATGCCCACGCCGAAGGTGAACAGCAGCACCGAGGCTTCGAGAGTGACCGCCGACGCCCAGCCGGCCAGCACGATGACCAGCATCGAGAGTCCCCCGGTCAGGCTGAGCAGGCTCGCCGCCAGCATCAATCGAACCAGACCGATGCGGTGGATCGTGCGGTTGGTGATGAAGTTGCCCAGCGAGATGCTCAGGATCAAAAGCGACAGGTAGTACGCCACGTGGCTCGCCGGCTTGCCCAGTTGTTCGACGAAGATGAACGGGGCCGAGGCCACGAAAGCGAACATCGCCGTGGTGACGCAGCCGCCGCCGATCGCGTAGCCGATGAAGGCGGGAGAGCGGAGCAGGGTACGATATTCGTGGGCCAGGTTGGGCAGGTTGATGCGACCGGTGGCTCGTGCCGTTTCCGGCATCAGCCGCCACACGAACAGCAGGTTGCCGACACCCATCAGGCACAGTGCCAGCAGCACGGTTCGCCAGCCCAGCGTCGAGGTCAGCAGGCTGCCGATCAGTGGCGCCATGGCCGGGCCGATGGCCACCACCAGATTGAGCACCGCCAGCCGCTGCACGGCCCGGTCCGGGGCCGCGGTATCGCGAATCATGGCGCGTCCCAGCGCCAGCCCGGCGCAGCCGCCGAAGGCCTGGAAGAACCGGGCCGCGATCAGCATTTCGACGCTCTGCGCCCGCCAGGCGACGATCCCCGCGATGCTGTAGATGGCCATGCCGAGCATCAACGCCGGTCTTCTCCCCAGCGCGTCCGAGAGCGGGCCATAGAAGAGCTGGCCGAGCGCCAGACCCAGTATGTAGAGGCTGATGGTCAACTGCATCTGGGCGTTGTCGGCGTGCAACGCCTCTCCGGCAATCGGTAGTGCCGGCACGAAGATATGCATGGCCAGCGTGCCCGCCAGGGTGATCATGACCAGCATCCATAGCGCCGGCACTGCAGGTGCCGTGGTCATCTCGGTCGGGGATGCCGGTCGAGCGGTGGAGGAGGTGGGGTCGGTCACGAAGCGCCTCGTGAACAGAAAGGTGGAAGTCAGGCACGATCCAATAGCGAGATAGCCATTAGCCTGTATGTCATTTGAACCTTACGCGATCCGACTTTGTATGACCATTTGACCAAAGCCTTCCGCCGTGCGCCGCGATGCGAGGCGGTCTACGCCGTGATGGCACCTTGCCAGGCTGGCATATTGTCGCAGGCGGCCCCGGGGAGGGTTTCGTGGAATCCGCCAGCGAGGCCTGGCGAGTGGCCGGGAAGCCACGTGGTTGGCGACTTTCGGCAGGATTGCCTAGGTTGTCTAGAGCGTCGGATGGAAAAGTGCGACACGGGCCTGCGACAACCGGACACGGCGGCCCGGACGAAGGTCGTGCCTATGATATGAAGCGTCGAACGGCTGCAATGGTCGGGCGAAGTCAAAACAGCAGACAGTCAGATGAAACAGCTGCCGTCGGGGCATGAGGGAACCGCTGCCCTGGCGCTTGCGAGGAGTCAGCCATGGCGTTAGATCCTATCCTGCTATCACGATTGCAGTTCGCTTTCGTGGTCTCTTTTCATGCGATATTCCCCGTCTTCACGATCGGACTCGCCTCCTACGTGGCGGTGTTGCAGGGCCTCTACGTCGCGACCGGCAACTCGGTATGGGATCGTCTGGGCCTGTTCTGGACCAAGATCTTCGCCGTCGTCTTCGGCATGGGCGTGGTTTCCGGCATCGTCATGGCCTTCCAGTTCGGCACCAACTGGAGCAATTTTTCCCAGTTCGCCTCGAACTTCATCGGGCCGATGCTGAGTTACGAGGTGATCACCGCGTTCTTTCTCGAGGCGGGCTTCCTCGGCGTGCTGCTGTTCGGCCGCCACCGGGTCTCGCCGTCGGTGCACTTCTTCGCCGCACTGATGGTCGCCGTCGGCACCTTCATCTCGGCATTCTGGATCCTGGCCACCAACAGCTGGATGCAGACGCCTCAGGGCTACGAGATCCGCGAGGGCGTGCTGCACGTGACCTCCTGGATGGAGGCGATATTCACGCCATCCTTCCCGTACCGCTTCGCCCACATGGCGCTGGCGGCCTTCCTGACCGGCGGCTTCGTGGTGTGCGGGGTCAGCGCCTGGTTCCTGCTGAGACGGCGCGATGTGGAGGCGCACCGGCGTGCGCTCTCCATGACCATGTGGCTGCTGCTGATTCTGGCCCCGCTACAGGCCTTCGTGGGTGACGAGCATGGACTCAACACGCTCGAGCACCAGCCGATGAAGATCGCGGCCATGGAGGGGAACTGGGAGACCCAGTCCAACGTACCGCTGCTGCTGTTCGCGCTGCCGGACCGCGAGCTCCAGGCCAATCGCTTCGAGATCGGCATTCCCAACGGCGCCAGCCTGATCCTGCGTCACGATCCCGATGGGGTGGTTCCGGGGCTCAAGGAGATCCCCGTCGAGCAGCAGCAGCCGGTCTGGATCGTCTTCTACAGCTTCCGCGTCATGGTCGCTCTGGGGATCCTGATGATCGCCTTCGCCATTACCGGACTGGTGCTCCGTCGCGGCGGACGCCTCTACACCGCGCGCTGGTTCCTGCACGGCCTGCAGGGGATGAGCCTGGCGCCGTTCGTCGCGGTGCTGGCGGGATGGTTCGTGACCGAGATCGGGCGCTCGCCATGGCTGGTCTACGGCGTGCTCTCCTACGCCGACGCCGTGACGCCCTCGCTCTCCGGCGGGATGGTGTTGGCGACGCTGATCGGCTATGTCGCGGTCTACGCGGTGATCTTCTGGGCCGGCATCTACTACCTGTTCAAGGTCGTGCGCCAGGGGCTGGACGAGCTCGGTGCGGACGAGGAAGTCCACGACGCCGACCGCCCCATGCGTCCCTTGTCCGCCACCCATGTGCCGTTCGATGGCACCACCGCGTCATCCAGGAGCTAAGCCATGGAAATGTACGATCTGTCGCTGATCTGGGCCGTCATCATCGCTTTCGGCGTGATCATGTACGTGCTGATGGACGGGTTCGACCTGGGCCTGGGGATTCTGTTTCCGTTCGCCCCCGATGAGGACGCTCGCGACGTGATGATGAACTCCGTCGCGCCGGTGTGGGACGGCAACGAGACCTGGCTGGTGCTCGGCGGTGCCGGTCTCATCGCCGCCTTCCCGCTGGTCTACACCATCTTGCTGCCGGCCCTCTATCTGGGCGTGTTCCTGATGTTGGCAGGATTGATCTTCCGCGGCGTGGCGTTCGAATTCCGTTTCAAGTCCAAGCGCACGCGGGGCTGGTGGAACGCGGCCTTCGCCGGCGGCTCCTTTGTCGCGGCGTTCGCCCAGGGCTGCGTGGTGGGGGCCTATATCCAGGGCTTCGAAACCGCGGATCGCGTCTATACCGGCGGGGCGTTCGACTGGTTGACGCCGTTTTCCGTGCTTACCGGCATCGGGCTGGTGGTCGGCTACACCCTGCTGGGTGCGACCTGGTTGGTGCTCAAGTCCGAAGGACATGTCCGCGAGTGGGCGCGCGGCTTGATCCCCAAGCTGCTGATCGGCGTGCTGGCGGTATTCGTCATCGTCAGCCTGTGGACGCCCTGGATCGATCCGGGTGTGTTCGACCGCTGGTTCGATCATCTGCAGGTGATCTGGCTGCTGCCTTTCGCGGCCCTGCTCTGTGCGGCGGGAATCTACTTCGCCACGCGCCGTCGTCGTGAAGGGCTGGCGTTTCTGTTGACGCTGGGCCTGTTCATCTTCACCTACCTCGGACTGCTGGTCAGCCGCTGGCCCTATGTGATTCCGCCGGACTACACGCTCTGGGACGCGGCCTCGGCGCCGGAATCCCAGTTCTTCATTTTGATCGGCGTGCTGTTCGTGGTGCCGATCGTGCTGACCTACACCGCCTGGTCCTACTGGGTCTTCCGCGGCAAGGTTCGCGTCGGCGAGGGCTACCATTGAGCGCCGCCAGGCGATCCAAGAATCCGTCACGCGAGTGGTTGACGCAGCAGGCGGCCGAGGTCCGGCCCTGGTATCGAGGTGCCGTCTGCTGCGGCCTGCTGGTGGGGGGTGCCACGCTGATCCAGATGGGCGCGCTGGCTTGGGTCGTCGATGGGGTGGTCCCGGACGGCGCCTCGCTCGAGGCGGTGTTCGGCGGTGTCGCGGTGATCGTCGCCGCCATCGCCGCCCGGGCGCTGGCGCAGTGGGGTCAGGAAGTCTGCGGCCAGGCCTGCGGGCTGCGGGTGAAGCAGCAGGTGCGTGCCCGTCTGCTGGCGCGTCTGCAGCAGCTGGGGCCGGTGCGGCTGGCGTCGCGGCATAGCGCCGGTCTCGCCAGCCAGCTGGTGGATCAGGTCGAGTCGCTGGAGGGCTACTACGCCCGGTTTTTGCCCCAGGTGGTGCTGGCGGCGCTGATCCCCATGATCTATCTCGCTGTGGTGTTCTGGCTCAACTGGCTGGCGGCGATCTGGCTGTTGATCGCGGCACCGCTGATCCCGCTGTTCATGGCGCTGATCGGGATGGGCGCCCAGCGGCTCAACGAGGCGCAGTTCCAGGCGGTCACCCGACTCTCGGGTCATTTTCTCGACCGGGTGCGAGGCATCGCCACGCTGCAGCTGTTCGGCCTGGCCGAGCGCAGCGTCGAGGAGGTGAGCGAGGTCGCCCACGATTATCGCCGGCGCAGCCTCAAGACACTGAGGGTGGCGTTCCTGTCGTCGGCGGTGCTCGAATTCTTCGCGGCGGGCTCCGTCGCGGTGGTCGCGATCTACATCGGCTTCGGCCTGCTGGGCTACATCCAGTATGGGCCCGCCGATCGGCTCGACCTGTTCAGCGGGTTGTTCATCCTGCTGCTGGCACCGGAGTTCTTCCAGCCACTGCGCACCCTCTCCCAGCATTACCACGACCGGGCTTCCGCCCTGGGGGCCGCCGAGGGGCTGGTGGCGCTGCTGGAGCCGGAAGCCGATGAAGAAGGCGCGCCGGGGCGTGCGTACGCTGAAACCGGACCGGACGAGCCCCGACGGCAGCGTCCCGGCGCGGTCGCCCTCGATGACGTCGAGCTGCGTCATCGCGGGCGTGAGCGAATCCTCGGGCCGCTGTCGCTGAAGGTCGACCCCGGCGAGGTCGTGGCGTTGATCGGCCCCTCCGGCAGTGGCAAGTCGAGCCTGCTGCAACTGATCGCGGGCTTCATCGCGCCCAGTGCGGGAAGGGTTCGGGTCACGCCAACGCCGGCGATTGCCTGGCTGGACCAGCGACCGCTGATCATTCAGGGGACGCTGGCCGAGAACCTGCGGCTGGTGGCGCCTGGCGCCAGCGACGAGGCGTTGCGCGACGCCCTGAAGCAGGCGGGGCTGCAGGCGTGGCTCGCCTCGACCCCGGCAGGGCTCGATACGCCACTGGGCGAGCGCGGCGTCGGGCTCTCCGGCGGTGAGGGGCAGCGGCTGGCGCTGGCGAGAGTTTTCCTTTCCCCCGCGAAGCTTGTACTGCTGGATGAACCGACGGCCGCCCTCGATCCCGAGACCGAACGCGAGGTCATCGCCGGCCTGACCCGGCTGGCTGCCAGCGGTCGTACCCTGATCGTCGCCACCCACCACCCCGCGATCATGGCCATGGCCGGTCGCGTCCTCGCCATCGAGGGGGGCCGGCTGTCGACGGTCGAGCGCCCGGATGCCTCACGGGAGGCGTACTCATGAAGGCACTGTTGTCACTGCGGCCATGGCTTGGCGTGCTGAGCGAGCGTCGTGGCCGGCTCCTGATCGGCGCGCTGCTGATGCTCGCCACGCTGCTCAGCGCGCTCGGGCTGCTGTCGCTGTCCGGCTGGTTCATCACCGCCACGGCGATCGCGGCGATCAGCGCAAGCGGTTATCTGGACGTCTTCACCCCGGGCAGCGGTATCCGGTTCTTCGCCGTCTCGCGCACCGCCAGTCGCTATCTGGAACGGCTCTACAATCACGACACGATATTGAGGCTGCTGGCGGATCTTCGCGGGCGTGTGTTCGCCGGCCTGGTCACGCTGGATGCGCGTACGCTGGCACGGGCCCGCGCTTCCCAGTGGCTCAATCGACTGACGGCGGATATCGACACCCTCGACAATCTCTATCTGCGCCTGCTGGCGCCGCCGCTGGTGGCACTGGTCAGCGTTCTCGCCTTCGCCGCCTTCGCCGGCGCCTTCCTGCCCGTGGCCGGGCTCGCGTTGCTGGCCATTCTGCTGCCGCTGGGCCTGATCGCCACCGCCGGCTGTGGCTGGTGGGGTTGGCGTGCCAGCCACCGCCGGGTCGATCGGCAGGAACGGCTGCGAACCCGGGCCATCGAGCAGGTCGAGGGACTGGCCGAATTGACCAGTTATCGGGCGCTGGAGACGCATCGCGCGCTCTGGCGCCGCGAGGAGCAGGCGCTGCTTGACGACCAGCGTCGGCTCGGCCGGCGTACGGCGACCGGCAATCTCGTCGTCACCGTCGGCGTCCAACTGGCGACGCTGGTGGTTCTGCTGCTGGGGCTAGAGGCCTTTCGCGATGGCCAGGTCAGCGGGCCGGTGATGGTGATGCTGGCGCTGGGCACGCTGGCGGTCAGCGAGGGGCTCGGGAACCTGCCGATGGCATTCACCCAGCTGGGCGCCACGGTGCGGGCCGCCGAGCGGCTCAATGCCCAGGCCGAGCTGAAGACGCCGCTGACCGGGGACCGGCTCATGGCCGGAGGTGCGGCGCCGTCACTGGTCTACCGGGATGTCGAGGTCACGCTCGGGGCGAGAACCGTCTTCAGCGGCCTGAACCTGGTCATCGAGCCCGGTCGGCGAGTCGGCATCGTCGGCCCCTCGGGGATCGGCAAGTCGACATTGGCGCAGTTGGCGGTACGGGCGTTCGATCCCCAGGCGGGGCGGGTCGAATTCGCGCAGCAAGATGTCTCCCGGGTTGCGCCCGACTCGTTGAGGGCGCGAATCGGTTATCTCACCCAGCGCAGCGAGCTGTTCCACGACACCCTGGCCGCCAACCTGCGCATGGGGGACCCGGACGCCAGCGACGCCGAACTGTGGGCCGTGCTGGCAAGCGTCGAACTCGAGCCCTGGGCGCGGTCGCTGCCGGACGGCCTGGAAACCTGGGTCGGCGAGCAGGGACGGCAGCTCTCCGGCGGGCAGGCGCGCCGGGTGGCATTGGCGCGGGTGATGCTGCGCAACTCGCCGCTGGTGATCCTGGATGAACCCCTGAGCGGACTGGATGCCGAGACGGCGGCCTCGATCAAGTCGGCACTGGATGCGTGGCTGGCGGGACGCTCTGCGCTGCTGCTGGGCCACGATCCCCAGGCGTTGCCAACCTGCGACGACTGCTGGCGGTTGACGGTTGGTACCACGGGTAGCGCTCTGGTTCAGCGCTAGCGCCTCGCCTGCAAGCGACTAAAGCCGAAACTCGGGGGCCGGGCCATTCTGGCCTCCCATGGCATTGATCACCTCGGTAAAGGTGATACCGATTTCTCGCGCGAGATAATCGGCGAACCGAGAGTCATGGAGCGTCCTCTCGAGCGTGTCGGCGGGGAGGAATCGCTCCATTTCCTGCTGGAATTCAGCGCCGTGAACGAGACCGGGAAGTCTTTCGACCAGCGTACGGGCTCTGTCGATATAGGCTTCGACTCGATAATCCGACAGCTTTCGCTGTACCAGCCCGATGTCCAGGCGTGCGCCCTGCTGTTTTAACCACTGGATATCCCAGATGTCCCTATTGCGGACGTAGCGTTGTGTATTGACGAGAGAAATGAGCTTGTCGGCCATGATTTCGTCGAGGCTCTCGGCAAGAATCAGAAGGTCGTTGTAACCGTCCGGCAAAAACGGGTAATGAAGCTGCAATCCTTGCGCCTGGCACGTGTAAGCGGGAACGCTGGCAATCTCCAGTTTGATCTTCTGGGTGGCGATATCCGGGCGGGCAGGGGCGGTGGTAACGGACACCTGCCACTTGTCGACTCTCACTTCCGCGTATCTCGGATCGTCGCGAAGCGCCTTGGGTGGTTTGACCGAGACCGCCAGTTGGTAACGCCTGCCGATATAATCTTCCAAGCAGGTTTTTATCTCGCTGGCCTCCTTGCCGCTGAAATCCGGACCGCCAGCGAAATCGAGATCCTCGCTGAACCGTGGCGCCCCGTAGCAGAGTCGCAACGAGGTGCCGCCTTGGAACGTCAGCCCATCGAGGAGTCGCTCCCGGTCGAGCGCGAAGAGGATGTCGAAGTGCAGCAACTCTTTCTCGATCACCGGCCTCATGGCTCGACGGTTGGTGTCCTCCATCGCGAGGTCGACGAGGGCGGCGAAGTCCGCCGGTTCAATTCGCTTCATGAAGGGCCTCGATATCTACCAGATGAGTATTGCGGCCCACGCGCTTGAGATCGGCCCAGGCAGCTTCGGGGGTGGCGATCTTCAAAGGGCGACCGATATCGCGCATCCTGAGTAGCAGTTCGTGCACGGCGCGTTTGGTGTGGGTGAATTCGATCGTCCCATACGGTGTCCGGTAGGTGCCTTTACGGCCCGTCGTCATGATCGTGAGACGCTCGACCGGGATCTGGGAAATCACCCCATAAGCGGACAGCGCCGACTCCAGGCTGATATAGCTATATTCGCCACGTCGCATCGCCTTGGCAATCTCTTCGAGCCGATCAGCTTTCGTCCGTCGTGAAGACGCGTAAATGTAGATCCCTTTCTGAACGCCCTCGAGCACGTTGAGTCGACGCAGCCGCCGGATGCCTTCCTGAAATGTCTTGGGGCTGTCTTCGGGAAAGATTTTTGCCAGATCGGTCAGGGTATAGACGCTCCTGCCTTTCCTGTCCCACTGATCCAATCGATCGCGTGCGGTGCCTGATTTCATAAGTGTACACATAAGTGTGTTTTATATAGTCTATGCGTCTACTTGCTGGGCTTCAAGCTTGCCGAATCTTATAAAATGTAGACATTTTTCCAATAGTGTCGACATTGGTGATGGCGTTACTCTCACTATCTGATCGTCCGCGCCGTCGAAGCCGGGCGATTCCATCGATATCAGGAGCGCCAGCCATGTCCGGTTTCCAGTGGGACGACCCTTTTCTGTTCGACCAGCAGCTCGGCGACGAGGAGCGCCAGATTCAGCAACTGGCACGCGATTACTGCCAGGAGCGCCTGCAGTCGCGCGTGCTGGAGGCCTTCGAACGCGACCATTTCGACCGCGAGATCCTGCGCGAGATGGGCGGGCTCGGACTGCTGGGAGCCACGGTGGCCGAAGCCTATGGCGGGGCGGGCGCCAACCACGTGGCCTACGGTCTGATCGCGCGGGAGGTCGAGCGGGTCGACTCCGGCTACCGCTCCGCCATGAGCGTGCAGTCGTCGCTGGTGATGCACCCGATCGAGGCCTATGGCACCGAGGCGCAGAAGCAGCGCTACCTGCCCGAACTGGCGAGCGGCGAGATGGTGGGCTGTTTCGGGCTGACCGAGCCCAACGCGGGTTCCGACCCCGGCGGCATGCAGACGCGGGCCAGGAAGGTCGATGGCGGTTATCGTCTCAGCGGCCAGAAGATGTGGATCACCAACAGTCCCATCGCCGATGTCGCCGTGGTGTGGGCGAAATCCGATGCCCATGAAGGCAAGATCAAGGGGTTTCTGGTCGACCGCGGCGCCGAGGGCTTCTCCACGCCCACCATCCAGGCCAAGGCCTCGCTGCGCGCCTCGGTCACCGGCGAGATCGTGCTGGACGACGTGTTCGTGTCGGAGGAGGCGCTGCTGCCCGGCGCCTCCGGCCTGGGCGGGCCGTTCGGATGTCTCAACAAGGCCCGCTACGGGATCGGCTGGGGCACCATGGGTGCAGCGGAGTTCTGCTGGCACGCCGCGCGCCAGTACACCCTGGATCGGGAGCAGTTCGGCCGGCCGCTCGCCGCCACCCAACTGGTTCAGGTCAAGCTGGCCGACATGCAGACGGAGATCGCGCTGGGCCTCCAGGCGTGTCTGCGCGTCGGGCGCCTGCTGGACGCGGGCCAGGCGACCCCGGAAATGATCTCGCTGATCAAGCGCAATCATTGCGGCAAGGCGCTCGATATTGCCCGTATGTCGCGAGACATGCACGGCGGCAACGGCATCTCATTGGAGTTCGGCGTGATCCGCCACATGATCAATCTGGAGACGGTCAACACCTACGAGGGGACCCACGACGTCCATGCCCTGATCCTGGGGCGTGCCCAGACCGGTATCCAGGCGTTCGGGTGACGGCGATGAGTGAGATCTCCCGGCCGCTGGCCGGCCTCAAGGTGCTGGACCTCTCGAGGGTGCTTGCCGGCCCCTGGTGTACCCAGCAACTGGCGGATCTCGGCGCCGAGGTGATCAAGGTCGAGAGGCCGGGGCGGGGCGACGATACCCGGGCCTGGGGCCCGCCTTGGCTCGACGGTGTCGGCACGGGGTCGGAAACACGAGACTCGACGGAGTCGGGTACCGGCACGGGTCCGGGTGCCGAGACAGGAAACTCGACGGAGTCGGGTACCGGCACGGGTTCGGGTGCCGGGATGAAACAGTCCGCCTACTTCCTGAGCGCCAACCGCGGCAAGCGCTCGGTCGCCATCGACCTGTCCACCGCGAAGGGGCAGGAGCTGGTTCGGCGCCTGGCAATGAAGGCCGATGTCGTGATCGAGAACTTCAAGGTCGGCGGGCTGGCTGCCTACGGGCTCGACTACGCCAGCCTTCAGCCACTCAAGCCGGACCTGATCTACTGTTCGATCACCGGGTTCGGCCAGGACGGGCCCTATGCCGGCCGCGCCGGCTACGACTTCCTGATCCAGGGCATGGGCGGGCTGATGAGCCTGACCGGAGCGCCCGACGCGCAAGGCGGCGAGCCGACGAAGGTAGGCGTCGCGATCACCGATATCTTCACCGGGCTCTACGCCGCCAACGCGATCCTGGCGGCGCTGCGTCGCCGGGATGCGACCGGCGAGGGCGGCTACATCGACATGGCGCTGCTGGATGTCCAGGTCGGCGTACTCGCCAATCAGGCACTCAACTACCTCACCAGCGGCCAGACGCCGCAGCGCATGGGCAATGCCCATCCCAACATCGTGCCGTATCAGGCGTTCGCCGCCGCCGATGGTCATCTCATCGTGACCGTGGGCAACGACAGCCAATTTCGCCATCTGTGCGAGGCGCTGGGCGAACCGGCGTGGGTGGGGGACCCGCGTTTCGCCACCAATGCCCAGCGGGTCGCCCATCGCGAGGCGTTGGTCGCGCTGTTGGAGAAGCGGTTGATCGCCCGGCCCCGCGACGAGTGGCTGGCGCTGCTGGAGGCCCACGGCGTGCCCTGCGGGCCCATCAATACGCTCGATCAGGTCTTCGACGACCCCCAGGTGCGGCATCGCGGCATGTGCCAGGAGAGCGTCATGGGGGATGGGCGCAGCGCCAGGCTGGTGGGCAACCCGATCACGCTGGATGGCTGTCGGATGACATCGTCGCAGTCGCCGCCGCGGCTGGGCGAGCATACGGCATGCGTCCTGAGCGAGTGGTTGGCGCTGGATGCCGAGGCGCTGGCGGATCTGCGTCGCGCTGGGACGATTGTCTGATCGATGCCCCGGTTGCCGCTCTCTAGGGCCTGTTCACACCATACGCCTCGAGCCGCTCGCGGATGATCGGCACCGGCGTCATCAGGTGTTCGCGCATCATGCGGCTGGCGGCCATGGCATCGCGTGACAGGATCGTGTCCACCAGGGCCTGATGCTCGCAATGCTTGTCGGCCAGAGCCTGCGTCGAGAAGACGGTCCGACGCAGCCATAGATGGCGGTAGCGCTGCGCCTGATCGAACAGGGCCGCCCGCGACTGCAGCAGCGGCAGGCAGTCGCAGCCGGCGACCATGGCGTCGTGGAGGGCCTGGTGTCGCTTGTCCCAGCGTTCGAGCATCTCCTCGCCGTCGTTGACCCGGTCGACCTTGGCCAGGGTATGCGCCCGGGCCAGGATCGAGGCCTCCCAGTCATCGTCGCCGCGCTCGATGGCCTGGCGTATCAGCAGGCCCTCGAGCTCGGCGCGAGCGTCGTAGATCGCGGCCAGTTCGGCCATCGACATTGGCGCCACGCGATAGCCACGCTGGCTGATCCCGGTGACCAGGCGTTCGCCGATCAGCCGGGTCAAGGCCTCCCGCAAGGGGCCGACGCCAGTGGCGTAGCTCGCCTTCAGCCGGCTCATCAGCAGCTTTTCCTGTGGTGCATAGACGCCGCGGATGATATCCGCCTTCAGGCGTCGGTAGACGTCGAGCGCGGTGGGGGATCGTTCGGAAGTTGCGGTCATCGCCCGGCCCTGTCGGCGTCGATACATGTCGGTTTCCCAATTCTGTCGATGTCGAAGGAAAATATCGACACCTATCCCGAGCCGATCGACATCCGACGAGAGGCGCATTGTGACCGTTGGCCATGCCGACCAGAATGAGCGTGTAACCTTCGACGCTGCCGTGCGTTCTTCCGGTGTCGTCATGCACCGGGTCCTTCGTGCATCGGCATCCGTCATGAAGCGAGGTTCGCCATGCCGTTTACCACGCCGCACCAGATCGAGCAGCACATCGCCAGAACCATGGCGTTCTACCACCCGCGCTGCATCGATCCCCAGGCGGGTTTCTACCACTATCTCACCGACGACGGACATCTCTACAACCGCCACCACCGACATCTCGTCTCCAGCGCCGGCTACGTGATCATCTATGCCCGCTCCGCGATGCACACCGGCGCGCCCGAGGCCCTCAAGTGGGCGCGCCACGGGCTGAAGTTCATCGAGGAGAGGCACTACCAGACCCGTACCCAGGGTTTCGCCTGGACGCTGGACCACGGTAAGGCGGAAGACACCAACCATCACTGCTACGGGCTGGCCTGGGTCATGCAGGCCTACGCGACGGCGCTGAAGGCCGGGGCTGCCGAGGCGCGAGCCGGACTCGACCGGGTGCGTGCCTTGATGGACCGACGGTTCCTCGAATCCCATTCGCAGCTCTACGCCGCCGAAGCGGACGCGAACTGGCACCTGACCGGCTATCGTGGCCAGAGCGTCAATCAGCGGAGCTGCGAAGCGCTGATCGCGGCGTTCGACGCCACTGGCGAGGTCGCCTTTCTCGACCGTGCGCTGGGTATCGCCCGGACGCTATGGCACCGGCTCGCCCCCATGGGCGATGGCTGGCTATGGGAGAACTACGATCGCGACTGGCATGTCGATTTCGACTATCGCCGCGACCGCCCCGACGATCTCTTCCGGCCCTGGGGTTTCCAGATCGGTCATCAGACCGGGTGGGTCAGGCTGCTGCTGCGACTCCATCACCATCGTCC